>JAWWOY010000905.1:0-11069 GCA_033851195.1 Kribbellaceae bacterium
CGATCACCAGCGGCGGCGACGCGAGGTAGTTCATCTTCACGTCCGGGTTGATCCGGCCCTCGAAGTTGCGGTTGCCGGACAGCACCGACACGACGGCCAGGTCGGCCTCCTGCACCCCGGCCGAGACAGCCTCGGGCAGCGGGCCCGAGTTGCCGATGCAGGTGGTGCAGCCGTAGCCGACGAGGTGGAAGCCGAGCTTCTCCAGGTACGGCGTAACGCCGGCCTTGTCGTAGTAGTCCGTGACCACCTTCGAGCCCGGCGCGAGCGAGGTCTTCACCCAGGGCTTCGAGGTCAGGCCCTTGTCGACGGCGTTCTTCGCCAGCAGCGCGGCCGCCAGCATCACGGACGGGTTCGACGTGTTCGTGCAGGACGTGATCGAAGCGATCACGACGTGCCCGTGGTCCAGCTCGGTCTCGGCGCCGTTCAGGGTGATCTTGGTCTTCTTGGACGGGCGGCCGGCGCCACCGTGCGGCACGTGCGGCTCCTCGTGCCCGTGGCCGTGCCCATTCGGCGTGGCCGGGTCGCTGGCCGGGAAGCTGCCCTCCACGGCCGGGTCGACGTCCAGCTCCTCGCCATCCCCGGCGTAGTCGTCCAGCGCACCGCGGAAGGCCTCCTTGGCCTCGGTCAGCGCGACCCGGTCCTGCGGCCGCTTCGGGCCGGCGATCGACGGTACGACGGTGGACAGATCCAACTCGAGGTACTCCGAGTAGCGCGGCTCGACCGACTGGTCGTGCCACAGGCCCTGCTCCTTGGCGTAGGCCTCGACGAGCGCGATGTCGGCATCGGACCGGCCGGTCAGCCGCAGGTACTCCAGGGTGACGTCGTCGATCGGGAAGATCGCACAGGTGGAGCCGAACTCCGGGCTCATGTTGCCGATCGTGGCGCGGTTCGCCAGCGGCACGGCCGCGACGCCCTCGCCGTAGAACTCGACGAACTTCCCGACCACGCCGTGCTGGCGCAGTTGCTGGGTGATGGTGAGCACCACGTCGGTCGCGGTGGCGCCGGCCGGCACCGAGCCGGACAGCTTGAAGCCGACGACCTTGGGGATCAGCATCGACACCGGCTGGCCGAGCATCGCCGCCTCGGCCTCGATCCCGCCGACGCCCCAGCCCAGCACACCCAGGCCGTTCACCATCGTGGTGTGGCTGTCGGTACCGACACAGGTGTCCGGGTACGCCAGACCGTCGCGCACCATGACAGTGCGGGCCAGGTGCTCGATGTTCACCTGGTGCACGATGCCGGTGCCGGGCGGCACCACCTTGAAGTCGTCGAACGCGGTCTGGCCCCAGCGCAGGAACTGGTACCGCTCGCCGTTGCGCTGGTACTCGAACTCGACGTTGCGCTCGAAGGCGTCCGGCCGACCGAAGACGTCGGTGATGACCGAGTGGTCGATGACCAGCTCGGCCGGCGCCAGCGGGTTGATCTTCGTCGGGTCGCCGCCGAGCTCGGCGACCGCCTCACGCATGGTGGCCAGGTCGACCACACAAGGCACGCCGGTGAAGTCCTGCATGATCACCCGGGCGGGCGTGAACTGGATCTCGGTGTCCGGCGCCGCCTCGGCGTCCCAGTTGCCCAGCTTGGTGATGTGGTCGGCGGTGATGTTCGCGCCGTCCTCGGTGCGCAGCAGGTTCTCGAGCAGCACCTTGAGCGAGTACGGAAGCGTCTCCGCCCCCTTGATGCCCGCCAACCTGAAGATCTCGTACGACTGTCCGTTGACCTCGAGTGCACCCTTGGCACCGAAGCTGTCGACGCTGGCCATCAGCCTGCTCCTCTATCAAGTCCGCCTGTGTCCGGAACCCATCCTGCCGAGCAGCGTCCGCAGCCTCGAGGTCAGGTTCCCCTACGTCAAACTCTCTCGACATCAAGATACACGACATCGAGTCACTTCCGTGAAGCGGCTCAGCTCAACCGGGGCAGCACATCGCCCGCGATCAGTTCCAGGTGGTCGAGGTCGGAGAGGTCCATCACCTGGAGGTAGGAGCGGTCGGCACCGACCTCGGCGAACCGGCCGAGCCTGTCGACGACCTGCTCGGGAGTGCCCGCGACAGCCCCCTCGACCAAGTCCTCGACGGAGCGGCCGATCGCGTCGGCGCGACGCCTGACCTCAGCGTCGTCCTTACCGACACACACCGTATGGGCCACCGACAGAGCCAGCGTCTGCGGATCGCGGCCGGCCGTCGTACAGGCCTGGCGAACGCGGGTGAAGAGCTCCGCGGTCCCCTCTGGCGACTTGAAGCCCGCGTTGAACTCGGCAGCGTACTCGGCGGCCAGGGCCGGGGTCCGCTTCTTGCCGGCGCCACCGATGATGATCGGCGGGTGCGGCTGCTGCACCGGCTTCGGCAACGCCGGCGAATCCCTCACGGTGTAGTGCTTGCCTTCGACGTTGAACTTCTCCCCCACCGGCGTCTCCCACAGCCCGGTGATCAGCTCGAGCTGCTCGGTGAGCAGCTCGAACCGGCCGACGGTGTCCGGGAAGTCCAGCCCGTACGCCGCGTGCTCGGCTTCGTACCAGCCCGCGCCGAGACCGAGCTCGACCCGGCCGCCGCTCATCTGGTCCACCTGCGCGACCGTGATCGCCAGGACGCCGGGGTTACGGAAGGTAGCGGAGCTGACCAGCGTGCCGAGCCGGATCCGGCTGGTCTCGCGAGCCAGGCCGGCGAGTGTGATCCACGAGTCGGTCGGGCCGGGCAACCCGTCCGAATCGCCCATCACGAGATAGTGGTCGGAGCGGAAGAACGCGTCGAAGCCGCACTCCTCCGTCTTGCGCGCAACGGCGAGCTGGTCATCGTAGGAGGCGCCCTGCTGGGGTTCGGTGAAGATCCTGAGCAACATGCCGTCAACGCTATCTCGCGTCGGTATACAGCTTCCGCAGGTAGTCCGGTTGCTGGTCCACACCGCGCCCGTGGAGCCGCCGCGCCAGACCCTGTGCGTCGAGTTGCGGCTCGACCGGGTTGTCCCACCAGTCGGGCACCTGGTCGTACCAGCGATCGATCCGCAAGGTCCGTCCGGCGGCGTCGATGCGGGCGAACAGCCAACCGTCCTGCTCACTCCCGGCCTCCGCCAGCCAGAGATCCCCGAGCAGATCGGCCAGCCGGTCGGTGGCGTGCTCCGGGGGGTCATGCACCTCCGGCGGTTCCAGATCGAACCGGTACGACGGTGCCGCCGGATCGAGCACCTGGACCTGAATCGTGAAGCCGGACGGAACGATCCCGGTGCGCGCCCGGCACCAGTCGCGCAAGGCCTCCAGCGCGGGCGTTTCTCCAGGACGAGGGCGCGGGCGCTCCTGCTCGGCCCGCATCGCCTCCTCCAGCGAACCGGGAGCCGGTTCGAGCCGCGGCGCCTGAGAAGCAACCAGGCCGAGGCCCGGGATAGCTATCGGCGGCGTACTCGGCGGCGGTACGACCAATTCCGGCGCCCGGAACGACTCCTGCGGGCCGCCCTCCAGTTCGACGTCGCTCAGGTCGCTGCCGACCTCAGCGCCGTACTCGCCGGGTTGCCGCTGCGGGTCGTTCGTCGGGGCAAAGGGCGAACGGCTGGTCGGGTAGTAGTCCTCCTCCGAGTCGGCCTCCACCGAGTGAGCGGCGGCCGGCTCGGCCTGCTGAACCTCACCGGGCTCGCCGACCTCGACATCCAGCACGGCCGCGATCTCGGCTGTCGGGGCGTCGTCCGGTAACCCGCCTGCCGGCGACGCGAACGAGTCCGGTTCCTCCGGGTCTACTCCGATGGTCTGCGCCGCATCGTCGACGACGAACCGCTCGTCGTCGCTCCGCGGCTCGTCGTCGCTCGGCGGCTCCGCAATCTCGGGCGAACCAGCACCGCTCAGCGCCTCCGGCTCGGGGTCGGACCAGTCGTCGTCGCCCGGACCTGACAATGCGTCAGCCCGGTTCCGGCCCGAGAGTCCAGAGGCCAAGGCGGACGGACCCCACAGAGCATCTGCCGGTGCAGCGCGTGCAGGCCCCACCTGGTCGGACGGCGCTGCTGGGTGGAGATCCGCACCTGCCGGCTCCGCGTTCGTCGTACTGGCCGGGAGGTCGGCCGCTGCGTTCTCGACCCACTCGCCGTTGATCCAGGCGCCGCCGACCCAATCCCGCCGGCCTGGATCCGCGTCTTTCGTCACGGACGGTTGCGCTGCGGTGTCCTCGTCGAACGGGAAGAACTCACGGGTCGATTCGTCGTCGAACTGCCGACTTTGCTCGGCGTTCGCCTGCTGGTCGTCGGCGGGCTGCTGGGTCGCCGCGACCGGCTCGGACTTCGGGCCGACGTCGTGTACATACCTCGCAGCCGCCGGCGCATCGGCGAAGAGGCTCGCGTAGTAGTCCGCGCCGTCCTCGACCTCACCGCCCACCCGTGACAGCCCTTGCGGCTGCTCGTGTTCCACAACCAGTTCGATCTCGCCGGTCTCGTCGTCGTCGCCGACCGGATCCGGACCGATCAGCCCGAGCCTTGCCAGCCCCGGGACGTCGTAGTCCTGCTCGTAGACCGGCGCCTCGTACACCGGACGGTTGAGGCCGACGATGCCGTACTCCTCGGAGCGCGCCGGCGGTATGTACGGAGCCGGCTCCTCCTTGATCATCTGACCGGTGAACGGGCTGACTCCCGGGGGAACCACGAAGGTCTCCATCGGCTCGTCATCCAGTTCATCGTCCACGTCGGCCAAGGCCGCTTGATCCGCTTGCCCCGCGTTGGGTCCACCGAACTGCTCGGCGGCGATCAACGCTGCCCGCAGGTCCGGCTGACGCGGCGAGTGCGGCCCGACGCCCAGCCGGCCGAAGAGGTCCAGCAGCGAATCGGAGCTGATCCCGGTCGTGGCCGCGGTGCGGATCAGCGCGATGCCGACCGGGCGCAACTCGTCCAGCCCACCCAGGTAGTCGGCCCACTCCGCAGCCCACTCGATCAGCTCCTCGGCCGCCTCTTCATCCGACGTCAGCCAGGTCGCGATCGGCAGGAAGCCGTCGTCCAAGGGCTGCCACGGATCGCCGGCGTACGCAGCCCGGGCCCAGGTGCCGCCGAAGCTGCCGTAGACGAAGCCGAGCCGGCCAGCCGCGAACCGCTGCCGCACCTCCGGCTGCCCGATCCAGCCGGGGGCGCCGACTAGCAGGTCGGACCCGGTGGTGCGGCTGTGCTGGGTGTGGAAGCCGAACAACACCGACCGTTCGCCGTCCAGCAGCACCATTCGCAGGTCGCTGCCAGTCTCGTCCTGGTGGTACCAGCCCTGCTCGTCGGCGTACCAGCGGCGGTCGAAGCCGGTGGCATGGGCGACCGCAGCCAGCGCGCTCCAGCGGGCGCGCAGTTCCTCGGGGTCGTCCAGGTCGACGAGCGGCATCCGGTCTCCTGCGTGTGTGGATCCTGTCAATCCAGGCCAGCACGGTACCCGAGACCGCTATGGTCCACTACTTCTCTTGCGGCTCGAGGACGGCAACGCACTCTATGTGATGCGTCATCCCGAACAAATCGAATGCCCGCAGCGACCTGATCCCGTAGCCGAGCCCCGCGAAGATCTTCAGGTCCCTGG
Organism: Kribbellaceae bacterium; assembly: GCA_033851195.1. Lineage (GTDB taxonomy): Bacteria > Actinomycetota > Actinomycetes > Propionibacteriales > Kribbellaceae > Kribbella. The sequence goes on from JAWWOY010000905.1 coordinate 5,513, forward strand.
CCAGCGCCGCCGGGTCGCAAGCGACGTACCCGATCCGCCGCGGCGAGAGCCCCGCGACCCGGTGCACGACCTGCTGGCCCGCCCCGGTCCGGGGCGGATCCAGTACGACGAGATCGACCGACTCCAGGCCCTCCCGGGCAGCGCTGGTGAGCACTCTCTCGACCTTGCCCTGCTCGATCGTCACCTTCGGCAGGTCATGCAGGTTTCGTCTCGCGTTGCGGATCGCGTCCCGATCACCCTCGACCGCCAGGACGACGCAGCCGGCCTCGGCCAGGAACGCCGCGAACAACCCGACGCCCGAGTACAGATCGAGCGCCGACTCCCCCGGCTGTGGCTCCAGCCCGGTCAGTACGGCATCCACCAGCGTCGTGGCCGCGGCCGGGTGGACCTGCCAGAACCCGCCGGCCTCGACCCGGAACCGGCGCTGGTGAACGACCTCGACCAGCCGGCCGGACGGGTCCTGGTCCGTCAGGATCGCGGTCTTGCCCTCGGACGAGACCACCGCCTGGACCGCCGCGGTGTCCGGCCAGTGCTGGTCCAGCACCCGCGGGGTCTCCGGGTGGGCGATCCGGCACCGGTCGATCTGGATCAGGTCGTGCGAGCGGTGTGCGTACATGCCGGGCCTGCCGTCGACCACGGCGTACCGCATCCTGGTCCGCCAGCCGAGCCCGTCGTCGCCCGGGGACTCCACCACCACGTCCCGCTCGATGCCACCGATCCGGCGCAACGTGTCCCTCACCACGGTGGCCTTCAGCCGGCGCTGTTCGGCGATGTCCACGTGCTGGAAGTCGCAGCCGCCGCAGCGCCCGGGGCCGGTGTACGGGCAGGGCGGATCGACGCGGTAGGGCGAAGGCTGAAGGATCTCGACGGCGTCGGCGCGCAGGAACTTCGCGGTCTGCTCGGTGACCCGGGCCCGGACCACCTCACCGGGCAGGGCATGCCGGACGAAGACGACCTGTCCGTCATGCCGCGCGACGCAGTGCCCGCCGTGCGCCACCGCGCCGACCTCCAACTCCAGCACCGCCCCGACAAAATCTACAGTCGTCACCGATCTCCCGAACTCTTGCGCGCGCCACGGCGGACCTGCCCGGCCACGCGCTCCTCACGATCCTGCCGCTCTTCGGCGGCTTGGGACGACTCCAACTGATAGGGCACCGACGTGACCATGACACCAGGGGTAAAGAGTAGGCGGCCCTTCAACCGCAAGGCGCTCTGGTTGTGCAGGATGTGCTCCCACCAGTGCCCCACGACGTATTCGGGGATGTAGACCATCACCACATCCCGCGGCGACTGGCGGCGGATGTCGCGAACGTACTGCAGGATCGGCCGGGTGATCTCCCGGTACGGCGACGAGAGTCGCTTGAGCGGCACGGGGATGCGGCGCCGGTCCCATTCGGCCTGCAGCGCCTCCGACTCCTCCGGATCGACGTCGACAGTGACAGCCTCGAGCTGGTGCGGCCGGGCAGCCTTCGCGAACGCCAACGCCCGCAGGGCCGGCCGGTGCAGCTTGGACACGAGCACGATCGCGTAGACCCGCGACGGCAGCGTCAGCGACTCGTCCGGGTCGACGGCCATCTCGTTCCCGACGGTGTCGTAGTGCCGGCGGATGCCCTTCATGAGCAGGAACAGCACGGCCATCGCAATGATCGCGATGTAGGCACCCAGCAGGAACTTGGTCAGCAGCACGACGATCAGCACCACGCCGGTGAAGGACAGCCCGACGGCGTTGATGATCCGGGAGCGCTGCATGTGGCGCCGTTTGGCCGGGTCCCGTTCGGTCCGCAGCAGGCGGGTCCAGTGCCGCACCATGCCGGTCTGGCTGACCGTGAACGACACGAAGACGCCGACGATGTACAGCTGGATCAGCCGGGTGACCTCGGCGTTGAACGCCACGATCAGCACGATCGCGAACCCGGCCAGGATGATGATGCCGTTGCTGAAGGCGAGCCGGTCCCCGCGGGTGTGCAACTGGCGGGGCAGGTATCCGTCCCGGGCCAGGATCGAGCCGAGCACCGGGAAGCCGTTGAACGCCGTGTTCGCGGCCAGCACCAGGATCACGCCGGTCGCCGCGGCGACGAGGTAGAAGCCGGGCGGGAAATGATCGAAGATACCCTTCGCCAACTGGCCGATGATCGGGTCCTGGTGATAGCTGCCGCCCACCGGCACCCCGTTACGCAGGAGCTGGTGTGCCGGGTCCTCGGCGAACCGGACCTTCATCACGTTCGCCAGCACGACCACGCTGAGCACCATCGTGATCGAGATGCCACCCAGCAGCGCCAGGGTGGTGGCCGCGTTCTTGCTCTTCGGCTTCTTGAAGGCAGGTACACCGTTACTGATCGCCTCGACCCCGGTCAGGGCGGCACACCCCGAGGAGAACGCCCGCAGGACCAGGAACCCCATCGCAAGCCCACTCGCGCCGTGCGCGAACTGGGCCTCCGGCGCGATGTCGAAAACGGAGCTGGACGCATTCGGAAGGTTGCCGAACAGCATCCGGCCGAAGCCCCAGGCGGCCATCCCCAGGATCGTCACCATGAAGACGTACGTCGGGATGGCGAACGCCGTACCCGACTCGCGGACGCCGCGCAGGTTCATCGTGGTCAGGAACAGGACGGCGATGACCGCTGCCTCCGCCTGGTGCCCGTCCAGGGCCGGGATGGCCGACGCGGCGTACTGCGCGGCCGAGGAGATCGACACCGCCACCGTCAGCACATAGTCGACCAGCAGCGCACTTGCCACCACCAGACCTGAGGTGGGGCCCAGGTTCGTGGTGGCCACCTCGTAGTCGCCGCCGCCCGACGGATACGCGTGCACGTTCTGCCGGTAAGACAGCACGACGACGAGCATCACGACCGCGACGACGATCGCCACCTTCCACGAGATCGTCAGGGCGGCCAGTCCGGCGATCGAGAGGGTCAGGAAGATCTCGTCCGGCGCGTACGCGACGGACGACAAAGCGTCGCTGGCGAAGACCGGCAGAGCGATCCGCTTCGGAAGGAGCGTTTCGCCGAGCTGTGTGCTGCGGAGCTTGCGTCCGATGAGGATGCGCTTGCCGAGGTCGCCTAGGGTCACAACGGTGATGTTAGAGGGCAGCGGACTCCGGTGTAGCGTCTTACCCTGCCGAACCGATGCCAGCGGCCCCGACAGGGGCAAGGAGTGATACCCGAGTGCACGTCGTCATCATGGGCTGTGGACGCGTGGGGTCGACGCTCGCCCGCACGCTCGAAAAACGTGGTCACACGGTCGCGATCATTGATCAGTCCGCCGACTCGTTCCGCCGCCTCAGCCCCAATTTCTCCGGTCGCACCGTAACCGGAATGGGCTTCGACCGGGAGATCCTGATCGAGGCCGGCATCGAGGAGGCCGAGGCCTTCGCCGCGGTCTCGAACGGCGACAACTCGAACATCCTGGCCGCCCGGGTGGCCCGGGAGAACTTCGGCGTCGAAAACGTGGTGGCAAGGATCTACGACCCTGGCCGGGCCGAGGTCTACCAGCGGCTCGGCATCCCCACCGTGGGCACGGTCAGGTGGACCGTCGACCAGATGATCCGGCGGTTGCTGCCGAGCGGTTCGGAGCCCGAGTGGCGCGACCCGTCCGGCACCGTCCGGCTGGCCGAGGTGCACACGCACTCCGGCTGGGTCGGCCGACTGGCCCTGGACATCGAGAAGGCCACCGGCGCCCGGGTCGCGTTCCTGACCCGGCTCGGCGAAGGTCTCTTACCCAAGGCAGATACCGTCATCCAGGAGGGTGACCTGGTCCACGTGGTCATGCTGGAGCGCGACGCAGCGACGATCGAGTCCCAACTTGGCACCAAGCCTGAGGAGCTGTGATGCGGGTAGCCATCGCCGGCGCCGGGAACGTCGGACGATCGATCGCGGCCGAACTCCTGGAGAACGGCCACGAAGTACTCCTGATCGACAAGGACCCGCGCGCCATCAAGGCCGAGTCGGTGCCCAGCGCCGAGTGGTTGCTGGCGGATGCCTGCGAGCTGTCCTCCCTGGAGGAGGCAGCCCTGCAGCGCTGCCAGGTGGCGATCGCCAGCACCGGTGACGACAAGGCCAACCTGGTCGTCTCGCTGCTGGCCAAGACCGAGTTCGGCGTACCCCGCACGGTGGCCCGGGTGAACCATCCGCGCAACGAGTGGATGTTCAACGAGGCCTGGGGGGTCGACGTGTCCGTGTCGACACCGCGGATCATGTCCGCCCTGGTCGAGGAGGCAGTCTCGGTCGGCGACCTGGTCCGGCTCTTCACCTTCCGCCAGGGTGACGCGAACCTGGTCGAGCTGACCCTGCCCGAGGACTCCCCGATGATCGGCCAACGCGTCGGCGACGTGGACTGGCCGACCGACACCGCCCTGGTCACGATCATCAGGGAGGGCCGCGTCCTTCGCCCGGACCCCGAAGGCACCCTCGAACTCAACGACGAGCTGCTCTTCGTGGCAGCCGACGAAACCGAGGAACAACTCGAGGACATGCTCTCCCCCCACCACCGCCCGCCCCACCACCGCCCGGCCAACGGCTGACCCGGACGTCCACCTAGGCAGAGGTCCCGCTGATCAGCTCGGACCAAGGGTGCCGCAGGCGGGCCGGACACGCTCAGGCCACCGCGTCGAGGGACCTCTGCCTAGCTGCGTGTCCGGCGATCACGGCACCGAGCGACTCGCCTACCCAGTCCTCGTCAAGGATCACGTCCTCCCAGGAGTACCGCAGGAGCAGCCACCCGCGCATCGCGAGGTTGACGTAGCGCCGGCAATCCCTGCGCAGCGCCCCGCGAGTCCCGTGATGGGCGAAGCTGTCCGCCTCCAAGACGATCCGGAGGAACGGATTCGCCAGATCCACTCGTGCGGAAAACCCGTCACCGCTGATGTTGTATTGCGGAATGAAGCCGGTGAAGCCCGCCTCGATCACCCGCGCCCGCAACATCGACTCGAGGGCCGACTCTGATCGTCCGTCCACCAGCCGGCAAGCCCGAATCGCAGCTCCCCGGCCGGGGCCACTGAGGGCTTCTGCTGCTTCCACGAGCCTGTCGGGATGCACCTTGCCCAGACGGACCGCCGAATCCGCGACGGCCAGGGCCTCCCCGAAAGGAAGCCGCCGGGCGCAATCGAGGACCGTCCGGAGGGGCGTGGTGGCGTCCCCGGGCGCACGGACGTCCGCCCAGTGCAGCACGCACTCCAGCTCGGTCTGCCGCCGGCTCCGCTTCCGGCCGATGGTCACGTGTGGCAGTAGCGGCGTAGTCAGGACCTGGAGGCCGTGGTGCAAGGCCGCGCTCTCGTGGGACAGAACACCGCCATTGGCACGAGCAACCGTCAGGTCCGACACCGGCCGCTCCGGCAGCGCATAAACGCCCTTCGACACCCGCCGGATCCGGTCATCGATCAACGCTGCCCGGATCGATCGGGCCGACGTCAGCCCCTGAAGATCCGCGAAGGTCGCGCTGCCGCCGGAGCGCTGCAAAATCCCCACCACATCAGCCATGGCCCAAGCCTGCCGCTTTCCGGATCCGGCCGGTCTGGGTTATCCACAGGCTCGCCGGACGGCCAGCTAGGCAGTGCTCCCGC
>JAWWOY010001087.1:0-4188 GCA_033851195.1 Kribbellaceae bacterium
TGGTGCTTGCGCCACTTCTTGGCCGCCGGGTCGAGCGGCGCGACGAGCTCCGCAGCGTAGCGGGCTCTCTTGGCGGCTTTGCGGGCACGGTGAAGCAGGTCCGGATCCTCGCCATCGACAGCGTTGCCGAGCTTGCGGTCAGCTTTACGGCTGGCGCGCCGAGCGACGTGGCGCAGCCGTTTCGCCGCAACGTCGGTATCGATTGGCGGATCCGTGCGCCAGCGTCGAAGTTCGGCCAAGATGTCGAGGTAGCGCGTCGTGTGCATGGCATCGTCGACTGCGGCGCGAGCGGGAAATTCGATGGCTTGCAAATCGCTGCGTACTCGCGATTGCACGGGGCCCAGGATGAGCTCGTCCGTCAGGGCGTTGAGGGCACCGGCAAAGCGACGCTGCTGTACCTGGGCGTCGCGCACCTCGCCGAGCACGCTGGCAAACCACTTCAGCTCCGCGTCGAAATCATCTGTGGCCAGCGTCAGTTCGTGCTTGAAGACGCGTATGACACTGCGAATACGCCGGATGGCGACCCGGGTGTCGTGGATGGGGTCTTGTCCTCGGCGCAGCGCGATGTCGCCGAGAATGACCTGATCGACCTGCTCGTTGAGATAGTCGGTCAACGCACCGGCCGCTGCCGACAACGCCCGGCGCGTGGGCATCCCCGTCGCGTGGGCCAGTTTCGTCGGATACACCGAATGGTGTGCCCCCGCGGCGCGCAGCCGCCGCCGCAGTTTCTTCGGCATCGTGGAAACGCCGGGTCCGAGTTCGACCTCCACTTCTCGCCAGGCCAACAACGACTCCCCGCTGGATGCACGGACCGCGTCATCAGCGAGCTCGAACTGAAGGGTCCCACCGGAGGTGACGCGGTGGCGCCGCCGACTTGTGCGAATCGTTACGACACTCGCGATCGGCTTGCCCAGGGCAGCACCATCGAGCGCGCGGGCCAGCTCGTCGGGCAGCGTGTCTGACAGCGGCCAGCGCAGTTCGAGCCGACCGCTGCCGCTTGGGAGCTTGACCTGCCATCCGGTGTCGGTGTCCCCGTTTCTGAGTCGCGTGACGATCCCATGGGCTCGCAGGTCATAGTCACTTGTGTCGTAGTAAGTGCTGTCCAGCTCCACGGTGTCGGTGTGAACGTCGGCGCCACTCATCAGGTCGTCAATGCGGGGCAACGCGAAGTCCCCGTCGACCGTCCACTTCTGCTCGCGTTCCAGCTGCTCTTGCATCAAGTAGGAATTGCCAGTCCGTGACGCCTCAAAACGGGCCGCCCGTCGTGTCCGGCGACCGACTGGCGGCGGCGGTCAAGGGCAGACTGTAGTCGTTGGGCGATCGTTTTTCGGGCGAGCAGCCCGGGTACTCCGTCTGCCATGACGCGTTTTGGCTACACCCTGATGACAGAACAGAGCGGACCTAAGGAACTTGTCCGTTATGCCGTTTCGGCAGAACGCGCAGGTTTCGACTTCGAGGTGTCCAGCGACCACTACTTCCCGTGGCTGGCGTCGCAGGGCCACGCGCCGTATGCGTGGACGGTGCTCGGCGCCGTCGCGCAGGCCACCGAACAGGTCGAGCTGTTCACCTACGTCACGTGCCCGACCATGCGCTACCACCCCGCGGTCGTCGCGCAGAAGGCCGCCACCCTTCAGATCCTCGCCGACGGCCGATTCACCCTCGGGCTGGGCAGCGGCGAGAACCTCAACGAACACGTCGTCGGCGGGCGCTGGCCGACGGTGTCGCGGCGCCAGCAGATGCTCAAGGAGGCCATCCAGATCATCCGCGAGCTGTTCACCGGCGAACTGATCGACTGGAAGGGCGAGTACTTCGAGGTGGACTCCGCGCGGATCTGGGACGTTCCGGAGACTCCAGTAGCCATCGCCACCGCGGTGTCCGGCGCGCGGTCTGTCGACATGTTCGCGCCGCTCTCCGACCACCTGATTGCCGTCGAGCCGAACAAGGAGCTGGTCGACGCGTGGCACGACGCGCGGCGGGCCACCGGACTACCCGGCGACGTCAGGGTGATCGGGCAGATACCGATCTGCTGGGACACGGACCGCGACGCCGCCGTGCGGCGCGCCCACGGTCAGTTCCGCTGGTTCGGCGGCGGCTGGGCGGTCAACGCCGACCTGCCCACGACGGCAGGCTTCGAGGGTGCAACGCAGTTCGTCCGGCCCGAAGACGTGGCTAGGTCAATCCCTTGCGGACCGGATCTCGATCCGATCGTCGACGCGGTGCGCGAGTACTGGGAAGCCGGGTTCACCGACATCGCACTGGTTCAGATCGGCGACGACAATCAGGAGCTGTTCCTCAAGGAAGCGGCCGGCTCACTGCTAGAGAAGCTGCGCACCGAATCTCACTGAGGGGGACCGAATATGCCACGCGGAAAAGGGATCTACGACAACGAAGACACCGAGGAGCCCAATGTTCCGGGGCCGAAGGCTGATAGCGGCGACGGTGGAATGGCGACTCGGGAGCACGCGCCTGACGTCGACGAGAGCAGCGAGGAACCAACGGCTTGACCGTGAGGGCCGAAAGCGGTTATGTGTCAGGTCAATCCGGACGACCAAACATGTGAACCGGACTACCCCGCATCTCTAGGGAATGCTCGCGCAGCCGACGCCGGGTACGCAGCCGCCGCCGCCACCGGGACCACCGCCGCCTGACGGTCCGCCGGGTATGGCGCCGCCGCCGCCGCCGGGACCGCCGCTACCGGTCGGTCCGCCGGGTATGGCGCCGCCGCCGCCACCGGGACCGCCGCTACCGGTCGGTCCACCCGGAACGGAGCCGCCGCCCGAGGTGTCACCGGGAGCAGACGAAGTCGGGGTCGTGCTGGTCGTCGAACTCGTTGTAGGGGTCGTCGTTGTGGTGCTGCTGCTCGTCGATCCGCCACCGTTGCTGCCACCGCATCCGACGGCCAGCACCAGCATCGCGGCGCCGCCGAGCAGTGCGATCGTCGCTTTGGGTTCACACTTCTTCTGCATCGTGCTCCCTCTCGTCGTTGAGCGACTGATACCCCGGACGTTGTTGCGCGAAACTCGCGCACAGCTCGAGAACGGTGACAGCGACAACCTTGGGCGACAGCCGGACTCGACTTCCGCGGTTGCCGAGGTGACGCCGATGTCATCGGGCTCCACCGGTCGCGGCGGTCAACGCCGCGATCGGTGTCGTCGCGATCTCTTCGAGCAGGTGGCGAGGATTGTCGAACACTGCGGACGCGCCCTCCGCTTCGAGCTCCTGCCGGGCGATGCCGCCGCTGCGCACACAAATGCAGCTCACGCCTGCTCGGCTCGCGGCGCGGATGTCCCAGATCGTGTCGCCCACGAAGACCGCGCGATCTGCAGTGACACCGGCGCGTTGCAGCGCCACTTCCACAATGTCGGGTTGCGGTTTAGCGGTGTCGACATCGGCTGAAGACGTGACGGCGGAAAGAATGTCGTCGCGGCCCAACACTTCTCTCAACATCGACAATTCGTCCTCGGCCGCCGACGTGGCCAGCACCACCTGCAGCCCGAGCGCGGCGACCCCGTCCAAGAGCGCGGTGGCACCCGGCAGCGCCCGCAGCATCTCGGCGGTCTGTCGATAAAACTGCGCGTGCGCGTGCTTCAGGCGATCGATCACGTCACCTGACTTCTCCCCGGTCAGCGACCTGGCGAGGAGAGATCCGTCCATCCCGATACTGCGGTGAATGCGCCAGGCCTCCACGTCGTATCCCGCTTGGCTGAATGTCCGTTGCCATGCGTGAACGTGCAGGTAGTTGGAATCGACCAGGGTGCCGTCGACGTCGAATAGCACCGCTGGCGCCGACGAGGAACGCGCTGAGGTTGTCGAATTCGGCGATGCGCTCATCAACCGGGGATTCCCCCGCGCGTTGGTCCGAAACCGCGTCGAGGAATTTGCCAGTAACGCCGCGCACCGCGCACCACGTCAACGTCGCAAAGCCGACTGACAGGTGAAAAAGATCCGCAGATGGGTAATCCGGTCAACTACGGACCTTGAAACGGAGTGGAGATGGCCATGGCTGGTGTGCTGCAAGGCAAGACGATCGCTATCTTGGCGACGGACGGTGTGGAGCGCCGCGAGCTCGAACGGCCTCGTGCCGCGCTGAGTGAAGCGGGCGCCGACATACGATTGCTGTCGCTCAAGCTGGGCACGATCGATGCCCGCGATCACGACCTGCAACCTGCGGGGGAGTTCACCGTCGAC
>JAWWOY010001003.1:0-4172 GCA_033851195.1 Kribbellaceae bacterium
TGATCAAGGGCGCGCCTCCGGCGCGCGGACCCGGACTGCGGGCGGCGCTGGCGCGCCGTCCTCGCCGGGTCCCAGGGGCACGACGCGTCATCCACGCGATCCCAACTGCCACGAGCCGCGCACTGGCGTCTGACCGCCGGTTAGCCCCGTCCCCCTGGCCGTTCGATTGTCCGGCCACCACGACCCACATCAAGAGCGCTCCGCGTCCCTACGGGATCGGCAAGCCGACTCTTGACATGCGCCGCGCTGGCCTGGGTTTGGCAGCTATCAGGGGGACGCGGCGAGTGTGGCAACGGGTTCCGCTCCCAGCGCATGCCTGCCATGATTCGTGAGTGAACACAGACCATCACGTGGAACCGCGATTGGCTGACGGTGCGGCTAGCCACTGTTGGCGGGTGGCCCTGGCCATCCGGCTCGGCACGGGAGCGGCAATCCTCGCCACCGGCGCGATCGCCCTGATCTCCACCGCGATGCAAGACGACCACCCGATCAGCGACCCACTGACGATGATCGCGATATACGCGGCGCTCTGGTGGTTTGGCGCCATACGGCCCGCGGTCTGGCTCTCACCCGACGAGCTGGTTGTGCGCAATCCGCTGCGGACTCACCGAATCGCCAGAGACAACGTCGTTTCGGCCAGGTCCGGCTCTTTCGGGGTTGTCATCATTCGGCGAGATGGTCGCCCTTGCACCGCCCTGGCCTTGCGGAAGCCCATCATCGCCGAGGAACACGCGGCCAGCCTGATCACCTACTGGGCGCAGACCCCGCCATCGAGCAATCAAGGCGAGGCCCCCGAGAGTTCTTACGCGGAGACACCGGAAAGCCCAGCCAGGCGGCGCGTTGTCGACCTCTTGGCCGCCGCCGGCCTCGCCATCGCCCTCACCATTCCGGCCCTACTCCTGGCCTGGCCCCACAACCCTCAGTGGCTGTGGCCAGTCGCCGGCCTCATCATGGTCATCGCTATCGTGCCGTTCGGCATCACTCGACAGGCAAGAGATGCGCCTCGGCGCGATCACTGAGACCCCACAGACCCCCGGACGACCCTGAACAGCCATCAACCCCTGACCACTGAGCCTGTTCGGCGCTCAGGATCAGGAATCATGCGGCTGTCGTCGGGGCATCGGACGGACTCGTTATGAGCAGGTCAACCTGGCGCTGCTTGCTACCGGACTTGCTAACAGGCGGTGTGGATTGCGGCAGACAGGCAGGGACGAGGGAGCCGGGTTCCACGCTCAGCGAGGGCTCGCAGGCAGGCGGCATGGACCCGGATGAACGGGTGATCAGCAACTTTGAATCCCGTGGACGAGGCGTGCCCTCCGCGTGCCCCAACGAGAACTTGCCAACGGGCTCAACCGGTCACTCACGGGGTGCACCGGTCGAGCCCACGCTCAGCGATCTGCCGCTCAGCCGTGCAGGAGCGCCACAACCGCCTTTGCAAGGCAGTACTAAAACCCACCGGCCGGCTACAACAAGGCACATAGCTGTGCCGTGCGACGTTGCCGGCGCAAGTATGGAGCAGGTAGTCGGACCGGTCGGCCTCGATAGAGGTCGAGTCAGAATGGCGGTGGGGTTTCGTCGGCCTGTGCGCGAGATTGTTCCTCCTCGCGCATAGCGAGGACCTCTTGCCACTGCTCTTCGTACATCTCGTCCCGCCATTGAATGTGACGAAGCCACAGCTTGATGTCGTCCGGAGTAGCGGGCGGGGAGTCGCCGCGCAGGTAGGTCGATAGCAACTCACTGGCGTGTTCTGCGATGCGCCGACCGTACGTGAAGGGACTCACCTTGTCGCGTTCCAGGCTCAGATCGCTGAGCAGGTAGTTCAGCTCGCTTAGTCGCCGACGCAGTGCTGTGTCGTTGACCAGCGAGACCTGAGCCCGGAAATCTCGTCGGACAGCGTGATAGTCCGGGTCATTCTGGAGTGGGTGATCCTCGTCGGTCTGTCGCAGCAACGCTCGCCGTTCAAAATCGTCCTCTAGCTTCAGCGCCACCAAGTGTGCAGCCCTAGCCGCACCTACGCTCTTAGACCGCCGGTCGTCGCGCTGCTTCGCCGGACTGCTTAGGTAGGGGCTGAGAAACGTTCCCAGAACTCCGATGATGCCGCCGACCGCTGCACCCACAATCCCTGACCACGCATCTGACACGAGCTGACCGTAGCGCGTCTCAGGCGCGTGCAACATCCGCGCAACTAGACAAGGTCGTTGAGGGGTCGCACAGGGACTGCGGCCGGGGCTGCGTGGTTGTCACGCCGTCAGTCTCCTTCAGTGGGTCCTTGGGTCAACGTCAGAGCTCGCCGCGCCTTTGACTCAGCGACTAGCTGTTTCGGGTCCGGGCCTGGCCAGCCACCTGGCCACTGCCTCGGCCGCCAGACCTGCCATCGACGTGTGCGCTCCTTGCCGAACTGCCACCACCCGTGTCCGCGCCCCCAAATCCTTTCGCGCCGCTAGAACGAAGTCCCTGTGCGCCTCACCGAGGGCCCGGGAGCAGTCATCGAACTCGCTCCGCAGCCGCAGCCAGTCCGCGTCCCTGATCCGGAGCATCGGCAGGCCGCGAAGAGGCTTCGGCGGGCGTCGGGTAGGCGTCTTCATGAACAGCTCACCCAGCAAGGCTGTGATCTGCTCGGCGTACTTGCGTGGCTCAGTAGCACCGCCGAGGCGCACCTCTCCCAGTGAACCGAGGAAGTTCGCAAGAGCGTCGCGGACCGCCCCCGCTTGACGAAGGGTTCCTTGCTCGCGCTGAACGTCACCAATCATGTCGACCAGTAGCCGGGCTCTGGCGAGGTCGGCGATGGCCTTACTGTTCACAGCCGGCAGACCCCAGTTGGATGGCAGGACGGCCGCGGTGACGGCGAGTACGCGTCCCGCGAGGCCTTGCGCCGGAAGGGTTACGCCAGCGAGGGCCTGGAGATGGGATGCCCAGAGCGCAAGATCAATTGCTGCCTGCTGGAACCGGACGTACGAGCGCTCGCGGGACTCCGCAGACACACCACGGCTGCGCTCTCGTGCCGGCGCTCCAGGAATCGCGGTCTGCAGGATGGTAGCAATCTCGGACGCCACCGTTAACGGATCTACCACCGGAGCATGCTGTCAGATGCCTCCGACAAGGCGCGTACTCGGCTAGCCCGGGCCGCGTTCCCGTGCCAACTGACGCTGATCGGCATGAACACTTCCTCGCTGCTCCGGATCGAGCTGCCGGCGAGCATTAGTTGACCGACCTGGTGCCCGGTTTCCTCACCCGCGGTGCTGGCCGAACATGCCCAACACCACTGCGGGTGGCCGAGAACAGGGCACCGCCGTGCTCGGGTAGCTGGCCGGAACAGGTGCCTGTGATGTGTCCTTACCTGCGCGGATCGTCTAGCAGGGCGAGCGAGACGCCGCCTATCCTCCCCACATGCGCCACGCCTACATCTCCCCACACGTCGACCTACGCGAGTCCTTCCGTCTCGCCACAGCATGGGCAGGTAATGATGTCACCGTCATCGGCGCGAGCACGAGGGACATCGAAGCGTCGCCATGGCTGGCCGAGTCTGGCCTGCCGATCGGCACGACCAGCAATCGGCATAGTCGGTTCACCGCGCGAGCCCGCACCGGCAAAGTCATCGCCTGGTGCCTGAACCTCGACGAGATACTCGACCTTGAGCGGAACTCGCGCCTTGGCGGGCTTGTCGTAGTGCAAGGCCATGCCAGCCATGCGCCGTGGATCACAGCCCACGACGCGAAACTTCTAGGCGGCGAACCTGTTCCGCAGGTTACGGAGGCCAGTCCCGCTATCAAAGCCATGGTGACCGGGATCTCCCAACTAGCGGTGCTAAATCAGGGACTCATCGACCCGAGGGAGCGATCGACAGCCGTCCAGGCGCTTAGCTACATGCGCAGCCACGGCCACCAACTAATCCCTCAGCAGCTCACCGTCGAGGCTATCCGGCAAGAGTGGCCTGGGACGAGCCCTCTCGACCTAGCTGACCTTGCCAAGCAACTCAACGCAGGAAAGCAGCTCCGCTACGAGAAGCGACTGAGCTCGACCGTGCTCGCGGAGTGGGCGGCGATCCAACCGCAGGTGGACAACTTCTCACCGGGTCGCGTACGCGCCGTTGATCGGCATGTGCCCCCTCGGCCGCCGATTGATCGCACGCCTGGCCTCCCGGGGTTGTACCGGCGGAGTGGAGCCATTCGTGG
>JAWWOY010000230.1:0-3465 GCA_033851195.1 Kribbellaceae bacterium
TCGGTCAGCACCGTCCGGCACTCGCTGAGCGAACCGCCGCCGCAGAACGTCACCGGTTGCGGCGTCTTCACCGGGTCGCCGAGCACCTTGCGCAGGTCCCGCTGAACGAAACCCCACCATCCGTTCTGGAACGCCGAACCCTGTGCGCTGGGCCGCTCGTCGATCTTCTGCGTGTGGACGAGTGCGTCGTACAACTCAGGCCCGAGCTTGGTGCGGAACTCGGCCGGCACGAGCAGCGGCCACCAAGCGTCGAAGATTCTGATCGCGTCGCTGTGGTCGTAGGTCTTGCTGCTGGAACTGGGCGTCTTCCGATGTCCGCCGGCCGCGCGCCAGGCCTCCAGTTTGGTGATCGCGTCCGCGACGGCCGGATCGGTGACCGGCGCGCTCTTCAGCACCCGGATCAGGTACGGCAGCACCTGGTCCGCGCGAAGATCGACGGTCGCTGCGTCCTCCATTGCCTCGACGAGCTTGCCACGGGTGAACTTCTGGCCGGACCCGATCACGGCCTTGATCCGGTCATCGAGCGGCTGGCTGCGGTAGACCGAGTTGTAGCCGAAGTTGCCGTCCGCGGCCGAGAAACCCGGTGCCTGCTTGTTGTTCCAGCTGGTCAGGTAGTCCTGATTGACCACCTGCGGGTGTTGCGCGGCCGGTGTGTAGGTCGCCCGGTTCGTGTCCGGATTCCAGCCTTGCCACTCGTACTGCGACCAGGTCGGCAGGTTCGGGTCGGCACCGGCCGGACGCACCGGGTTGTCGCCGGAGTTGAAGTACGCGATGTCGTTCTTGTCCGTGTAGAACCAGTTGAACGTGTAGCCGATGTTGCTCGCGGCCTGCTGGAAATCCTGCGCGGAGTGGATCGCGTCGGGGTCGTTGAACAGCATGAAGCCGAGGGCGGAACCGGCTTCATTCCCGTACGTCGACCGGTTCTTCGTAAACAGCACAGGCTTACCGCCGACCGTGCCGCGGTCGCTCACGATGCCGAATTTGGTGCGCTGGGCAACCAACGTGTAGGACCCGGCCGGCTCGGACGAACCGAGGCTCGGGTACCACGCGTTGTGCCGTTCGAGTTTCTCGATCGGCAGGCACTGGCCATGGAAGACGTAGTGGGTCGAGGCCTTGGTCGGCGTACTACCGTCCGGCTCGCACAGCGGAACGGCGTACGTGTCGGTGATGTCCTGCCCGGCCGAGGTGGCACTCCAGGAATAGTCTGCGCCGCGACCGATCAGCGTGTAGAAGTTCAGGCCGGCAAAGGCGGCACCACGACTGCTTATGCCCGGTCCTTGCAGCTCCTGGCGGAGAAGCAACTGCGGCGCGAAGTAGCTTGTCTGCGGGCCGTAGACCGCGACCGGATTGCCGCTGTCCGTGTACTGACCCGACACCATCAGCGCGTTCGACATGCCCTTGGGGCCGAAGCCTTCCGGGAACACGCCGCCATCGAAGGTGCCGCGCAGCGATTCTTTGCCCTGGGCCTTCTTCGGTGGCGTCACGTTGTTGCTGCTCTTCGGCTTCAGAACGGCCGTCGTTTTGCTCGCCGAGCCGGTCTGGTCGACCACGACCGGCTCCGGCGTCACCGAGCCACGATCCGGCAGCGCGCGCCCCGCCGGACTGGCAGCGGTGGTCCCATAGGGGAAGGTCGCGCCGTTGTGCACCGTCGTAGGAGCCTCGGGGTCGTTCTGGGAGCGGAATGCCTCCCACACCTTGGTGCCCTGGGCAACGCCGTACTTCGCCTGCGCCTCGAGCAGCGCGAGCGCGGATGCCATCTCGCCACCGCCACCGGTCCCGAAGATGCCCGCTACGACCGCGGCGGTGGCGACCACGTCGGTCACCTTCCACGGCTGCGGCGTCGGCAGCCCGAGCGCGACGTACTCGCCTGGGTAGGCGACACCCACGGTGTTGATGTAGTAGTTGACCCCGTCCACCCAGGCCTGCACGTCGTGCTGCATCTTGACGCCCTCGGCGCCGTACAACTCGTCGATGCCGTCGAACTGCTTCTGCAGATCGGCTTCCGTGTACGGCGCGGTGCTCCAGAACTGCTGCTCGAACTCCCGGTTGGCCGCGGCACCACCCGCGAAAGGTGTGAGCTGGCCGCGGCCGAGATGCCGGAACACGTCCATCACGAACAACCGGTCCTGCGCCCCCGCATAGCCGGCGCCGAACATGGTGCCCTCGCGGGTGGTGCCAGTGATGTGCGGGATGCCGCGGGACTTGTCGCGCACGATCGTGACGTCCGCACGCGGCTTGAACGTGCTGGCCACATCGTTTGCCGCCACGCCGAAGGAGGAGTCGTCGAAGTACGGATCGAGCTGGTCGTCGGTGATGCCCTGGGAGTTCCAGACCAGGTTCTCGTACGGCTTCAGCGTGTCACTGAAGTGGGCCGGTCGGGTCCCGGATCCCTGGAAAAGAAGGAGATCCGTGAAGGTCGCGTTCCCGTTCTGGCCCGGCGGCACGATGTCGGCGCATTGCCCGGCGCAATACTCCGTCGGAGTCGCTTGAACAGCTTGAACGGTTTGGCCGGCTTGGCTGGGCGCTGCGAGACCTGCAACCAGTACGGCGCCGGTGGCGAGCACCGCGGTCGTCGTACGGGCAACCCGGGCCGGCGCGTTCGCCGTACGGACTGTTCGGCTGGTTCGGTTGTGAGCACGGAATGCTGGGCGGCGCAGTCGCGTCACGAGGTCCTCCCTAGAAGCATCGGTCAGGTGATGACGGCAGGGACGTCCCGATCGACAATGACCGACGAGTAGCTGCAGGTCAATAGTCTTGGACGCTTGACCTGGAAGTCATACTGTGACTCAACCGGACTCAACCGGACTCAACCGGACTCAACCGGACTCAACCGGATTGCAGCCCCTCAGGCCCTCGACGGCACGATCGGAGCACAGCGATGGCCCGCGTACCTGCGACCGAGCGCCGCGCCGAGCTGGTGCAGGCGGCGATCCGGGTGGCGACGCGCGAGGGCCTGGCCGCGACCACCACCCGGCGGATCGCCCAGGAGCTCGGCATCTCGGTCGGCATCGTGCACTACTGTTTCCGCTCCAAGGAAGAACTGCTGCACGAGGTGATCCGGGTGATCGCCGAGGCCCAGGTGGTCGCCGCCCGGGTCGCGATCACGCCCGGCGCCGACATCGCATCCAGCGTCCGGAACGCATTCCTGGGCTTCTGGCAGCTGGTTGAAACAACCCCCGACGCCCAGCTCCTAACCTACGAACTCACCAGCTGGGCCCTACGCAACGCCGAGACCGAACCGCTGGCCCGCGAACAACGCGCGGCCCAACTGGCCGGCATCGAGCAGATCCTCGACGAGATCTCCACCGCCACCGGCGCAACCTGGTCCCTCCCACCCGACCAACTAGCCCGGATGACCCTCGCCATCACCGACGGAGTAACCCTCGGCTGGCTGGTAGACCGTGACACCAAGTCCGCCATCCAGGCCCTCGAAACCTTCGCCGACCAGCTCCTGAGGTTGGCGGT
>JAWWOY010001058.1:0-2584 GCA_033851195.1 Kribbellaceae bacterium
TCACGAGCTGGGTGGCTCGGAGAGCGAGCGTCCAGGGGTGCCACTGCGGGGGTGGATGGTCAGATCGCTGTGCGACCGCCGTCGGCAGCGACGATCGCGCCGGTGACGTAGCTCGCCCGGGGCGAAGCGAGGAAACCGACGACCTCGGCGATCTCCTCGGGATCGGCTGCGCGGTTTAGCGCCGTGGTGGTTCCGAGCTGCTTGATGAAGTCGTCGTCCGCGCCGTGGGTGTAGACCGGCCCAGGAGCAACCAGGTTGACCCGGACGTTCTGCGGACTGAACTCCGCCGCCCAGGCCCGCGTCAGCGAGGACAGCGCCGCCTTTGTCGCGCCGTAGGCGGCGCCCCCGGCCAGGCCGAGCTGACCGGCCATGCTGCCGATGTTGACGATGCTGCCGTTTCCCTTGGCCGCCATCTCCGGAGCGAAGGCGGCAACCAGCAGGAACGGCGCACGGACGTTGGCTGCGAACAGGGCGTCGAAGGTGTCGACAGCAAGATCCGCAGTGGGCCCGAACAACGAAAAGCCGCCGTTGTTCACCAGTACGTCGACAGCGCCGACCTGCTCGGCCAGGCGCCGGACGTCAGCGGCGTCGGTGAGATCGGCGGCGACAAAGCGCGCCTTACCACCTGCCGCGGTGATCGCGTCGACTGTCTCTGCGCCGCGGGCGGAGTCGCGGCCGTGAACGACGACCTCGAGGCCGGCGCGCCCCAACTGCAACGCGATCGCCCGGCCGATGCCCGACGTCGCGCCTGTCACCAATGCGGTCTGAATCTGCTGCTCTGACATGAGATCTCCTTGATCAGCTAGACCGGTCTGTCTGGATACTTCGATGCTAGACAGACCGGTCTGGTAAAGTCAAAGACGTGCCGACAAAAGCCCCATCGCCGAAGCAACGCAGCACTGCTGCCCGAGCCCGCCTGCTGGCGGCCGCGAACGAGCTCTTCTATGCCGACGGCATCCAGGCGGTCGGCATCGACCGGGTGATCGAGCACGCCGGCGTGGCCAAGGCGACGCTCTACAGCGCATTCGGCAACAAGGAGGGGCTCGTCCGCGCCTACCTCCAAGCGCGCCACACCGCCACTAGCGAGCGCATGAGCCAGGAGCTCGAAGCGCGGTACCGCACCCCGAAGGAGCGCCTGGTCGGCGTCTTCGAGGTCCAAGGATTGTCTTTCGCCGATCCAGACTTCCGGGGCTGCGCCTTCATCAGCGCCAACGCCGACGCTCCGAACCTGGCTGCCGTCGAGGAAGCCTCAAAGGACTATCGCACCTGGGTGCACGCATTGTTCTTCGACCTGGCAGAGCAGGCTGGCGCCAAGGACCCCAAGCAGTTGGCCCAGCAGCTGGTCTTGCTCTATGACGGCTCCGGAATCAGCGCCTGGCTGGACAACGACCGATCCGCCGACAGCACCGCTCGGACCGTTGCCGCCGCCCTAGTCGACGCCGCGATCCCCGACGATCTGTGACGGTGCGACAGCCACCCGCTCCTGCCAAGGCGCCGCGTCGAACGCAACCAGGTACCGACGAACAATGAGGGCGCGATGGCGGCTGGGGAGGTTCGCGACTGCTGGCCACCGAGTTGGGGCCGCTGGGCTTCGCGCGGGTTGCCGAAGCCAGTCGGGGCGAGGAACCTTGAGTGATGGACATCAAGCCGGTCACGATCGGCCGGCGCGTCACCCTCCCCACGCAGTCGAGGACTGTGCCCATCGCTGACTACGGGTTCCTGTCCGACGGCGAGGCGACGGCGCTCGTCTCGCCGGGCGGCGACGTCGACTGGATGTGCTTGCCCCGGATGGACTCGCCGAATGTGTTCGGCGCCCTGCTCGGGCGCCAGGCAGGGCGATTCCGCTTCGCGCCGTCCGACGTCTCGATACCGGCTTCGCGCCGATATCTGCCCGGAACCATGCTCCTCGAGACCACCTGGGGCACCGCTACGGGCTGGGCGGTGATCCACGACGTACTGCTGATGGGACCGTGGCGACACGAGGACGAGCTGTCCGAAATCTATCGGCGAACGCCGACCGACTACGCCTCCGAGCACATTCTGCTGCGGACGATCCGCTGCGTGTCCGGCGAGATGCAGACCGTCATGGAGTGCGAGCCGGTGCTTGACTACGGGCGGAAGTCAGTGCGCTGGTCCTACACCGATCACGTTTACCACCAAGGGCAGGCAACCGCCGCGGGCAGCGACGTCACGCTGACGCTCACGACCGACATGCGGGTGGGCTTCCAGGGTGGCCAGGCGACGGCACGCACGCTGCTGAAAGAAGGCGACGTCCGCTTCGTGGCCTTGTCGTGGGGTGGCCGGGAACCTCCACTGACGTACGAGGATGCGTACCAGCGGCTGGTCTGGACTGCGCACCACTGGCAGCACTGGCTCGCCCGCGGACAGTTCCCTGATCATCCCTGGCGTGGCTACCTGCAGCGCAGTGCGCTCACCCTGAAGGGGCTGACCTACGCTCCCACCGGGGCGATCGCCGCCGCGGCCACCACCTCGCTGCCGGAATGTCTGGGCGGTGAGCGCAACTTCGACTACCGCTACACCTGGATCCGGGACTCGACGTTCGCGCTGTGGGGGTTGTACTCGC
>JAWWOY010001061.1:0-5211 GCA_033851195.1 Kribbellaceae bacterium
GCGCTTCCTGGACCACCTTCTTGACCAGCGGCGCCGTCTTGCCGCTGTACTGGCCGACCAGCTCGGCCCTGCTCACCTCGACCAGGTGCCCGGAGGACAGCACGCCGTACTTGCGGTAGTAGCTGCCGGTGGCAGCCCGATCCTAGAACCGGGCTGGGCCACTCCGGCAAGTCGGCGCAGGTAGGTTGGATCCGATGACACAGGCAACATTCCGGCAGGCCTGGCGCACTGCGCTCTACGGCCCCGGCGGCTTCTACCGGCGCGAGCGTCCGGCCCAGCACTTCCGTACTTCGGTCCACGCGTCGGCTCTGTTCGCTCAGGCGGTGGCCCGGTTGGCGCGGGAGATCGGCGCCGCACAGGTGGTGGACATCGGCGCGGGCGAAGGGGAGCTCGGCCGAGTGCTGCGGGAGACCGGCCTGGCCGTGCTGGACGTGGAGCTGGACGACGAGCTGCCTGAGAAGCTGACCGGGCTGGTGATCGCGAACGAGTGGCTCGACAACGTGCCGTGCGAGCTGGCCGAGCTCGATGCCGATGGCCGCCCGCGCTATCTGCTGGCCGATCAGACTCTGGGAGATGTTGTCAGCGGCAACGACCTGGAATGGCTGCGGACCTGGTGGCCGCTGACCGAGCCAGGTGAGCGGGCTGAGATCGGGTCCACCCGCGATGAGGCCTGGGCGGACGTCGTACGCAGGCTGGACGGTGTAGCCCTAGCCATCGACTACGGACACGTGCGCGCGGCCAGACCGCCGTACGGGACCCTGTCGGGCTTCCGCAACGGCAGGGAGTGCGATCCGGTCCCGGACGGCTCCTGCGACATCACTGCGCACGTCGCCCTGGATTCACTCGCCGCTGCGGTGCCACGGAGCTCCATCACCAGGCAGCGCATTGCCTTGAAGGCATTGGGTGTCAGTGCAGCCCGTCCGCCCCACGAGCTGGCCCGGACCGATCCGCTGCGTTATGTGGCCGAACTGTCGTCGGCCGGGGAGGCTGCCGAGCTACTGGATCCGTCCGGACTCGGGGCCTTCGGCTGGGTCTGGTCCGGCATCGGGGAAGCCGCAGTACGCCGTGCCTCCCGGGCCCTGTCGGCCTGAGCCTCCAGTAGCGAGGCTGCGTCGGCGATGTCGCGATGCAGGGCTACAGCGTCGGTCGGGCCGGCCGGAGTGTCCACGTGCACGTTGGCCAGCCGGAGCCGGCGCTGCAGCGGTCCCTGCTCCAGCCGGACCGACTGGGTCTTGTGGTGCAGCACGATCGAAGTCCGGCGGCTGAACCAGCCCCGGACTGTGACCAGCACCTGCTCGTCGACGCCGTACGCGAGATAGCGCCAGCCGATCGGCCGCAGCCACTTGGCCCGCGACGGCGCGCGGTGGAGCTCGATCCGGGACAGGTCAAAGCCAGGGAGCACCCGGGCCAGCACGCCGGCCACCTCAACTCGGTCGCCCACCGGCAGCAGTTGCGCGCCTGCGTTCTCGTCCTCGCCGTCGCTCTTCGATCCCGCCACGCCGGCGATGTCCAGGTCCACCCTGGACCAGCCGATCCTGCGCCAGATCAGCGGCTCGGTGATCAGCAATCCCTGGAGCCGGCCCGGCGGAATGGTCTGCCGCTGGACATCGAAGAGGCCGCGCTTGGTCCGCAGGCCGTCGGGTGTGTTGGAGAGGGTGAAGCCGTGGTTGCCGACCACCTGCTTCCAGATCGGCTGGACGACACCGAGCAGCAGGGGGAGCGCGGCAAACAGACCGACATGGAAACTCAGCACCGTCGTGGTCACAATCAACCAGACCAGTGCGGCCAAGCTGGCAAGGACTGTGGACGACAGGACGGTCGCGCCCAACAGCCGGCCGGTCGGAACCACCAGCAGTGGAGGAGCCTCGATGTACGGGCCCTCGTCCTGCGCCGGACGCTCAGCCTTGGTCGTGGCGAGCAGGGTGGCCCGCAACTGGCCGGCGTGCTCGTAGGTCAGATAGCTCAACCGGCCGTCGCTCTTGCCGCCACCGGCGACGTCCATCCGCAGCTCGGCCATCCCGAACGGCCGCGCCACGAACGGTTGGGCCACGTCGATCGCCTGGATCCGGTCGAACCGGATGATCCGGGTCCGCCGGAACAGGAAGCCGCTGTCGACCCGCAAAGCGTCGTCCGTGAGCTGGTACTTGGTGAACCACCAGGACAGTGCGCCGAGCAGCATGCCGCCGACCAGTACGACGCCCAGGCCGATGCCGGCGAGCTTGAGGTCACTGCGCAGGCCTTCGTTGTTGGCCATCGCGACCGCGGCGACGACGAAGTACCCCCAGCCCTTCACGAACGGGGTCAGCGGATGCAGCCGAACCCCGCCCTGCTCCTTGGCTTCTTGCGCCTGCGGTGGCGCGAGCGGCTCGGTCACAGGCCCCACGCCTGCGCCTGGCCGAGCGCGGACAACCGGTCACGCAACCGGGCTGCCTCGTCCGGGGTGAGCCCGGGGATCTTGGCGTCCGTGGCCGGCGTCGCGGTGTGCAGCTCTACCGTGGCCAGTCCGAACGACCGCTCCAGCGGCCCGGCGGCGACGTCCACGAACTGCATCCGCCCGTAGGGGACGACGACCAGCTGGCGGAACATGATGCCGTGGCTGACGAGCAACTCGTCCTCGCGTTCGGCGTACTTCCAGGACCGCTGGTTCCGGCCGATCAATACCCAGGCCCAGGCCAGCAGCAGCGCCGCGACGACGAGCGCCAACACGCCGTACAGCCAGCCGATCAGCATCCCGAACGACAGCAGTCCGGCGACACCCAGGATGCCGAGGGCGATGGCGGCGCTGAGCCTGCGCACCGTCGCAAGTTTCGGCGAGACCGGCGTCCAGCTGACATCGGCAGGTGCGAAGAGGTCGTCCACAACACCAGCCTGTCACGATAGGGGGCATGAGTACGGAACGCATCGTCGGAATCGGCGCGGGAGCCGCTGGGCTGGACTCGCTGTACGAACGCGGCGGCACCGGCGCGGGTTCCGAGCTGCCGACCACCGACATGGTGCTCAACATCGGCCCGCAGCACCCGGCCACCCATGGCGTCCTGCGACTGCGGCTCACCCTCGACGGCGAGCGCATCCTGGCCTGCGAGCCGATCGTCGGCTATATGCACCGCGGCGCGGAGAAGCTCTTCGAGGTCCGCGACTACCGCCAGATCCTGGTGCTGGCGAACCGGCACGACTGGCTGTCCGCCTTCTCCAACGAACTCGGCGTGGTGCTCGCGGTCGAGCGGATGATGGGCCTGGAGGTGCCGGTCCGGGCGGTCTGGCTGCGAACCCTGCTGGCCGAGCTGAACCGGGTGCTGAACCATCTGATGTTCCTCGGCTCCTACCCGCTCGAGCTAGGTGCGATCACGCCGGTCTTCTACGCCTTCCGGGAGCGGGAGACCATCCAGGCAGTGATGGAGGAGCTGTCCGGCGGCCGGATGCACTACATGTTCAACCGGGTCGGCGGCCTCAAGGAGGACCTGCCGATCGGCTGGCTCCGCCGTGCGGGCGATGCGTCCGCGGCGGTGCGGCGCAGGCTGCCCGACATCGAGGACCTGATCCTCGACAACGACATCTTCCGAGCCCGGACGGTCGGCATCGGCAGGCTCTCCCCCGAACTGATCGCCTCCTACGGCGTCTCCGGCCCGATCGCCCGGGCCTCGGGCGTGGACGCGGACCTCCGCCGCGACGAGCCGTACCTGGCCTACGAGGAACTGGCCCGCGACGGCGTCCTGCGAGTGGTGACGCGGACTGACGGCGACTGCTACGCCCGGTTCTCGGTCCTGCTGGAACAGGTGAAGGTATCGCTCGACCTGGTCGACGCCTGCCTGGCCAAACTCAGCGCGATGCCGGCCGGCCCGGTCAACGTCCGCCTCCCCAAGATCCTCAAGGTACCCGAAGGCCAGACCTACAGCTGGACCGAGAACCCGCTCGGCATCAACGGCTACTACCTGGTCTCCCGCGGCGACAAGACCCCCTGGCGCCTGAAGCTCCGCTCCGCCAGCTTCAACAACATCGCCGTCCTCCCCGAACTGCTCCCCGACACCGTAGTAGCCGACATGATCGCCATCCTCGGCAGCATGTTCTTCGTGGTAGGCGACATCGACAAATAGGCTCATCGGTCCCTTGTTACCCGGCGTGTCGCCCATCATCGGTCCCTTGTGCCCCCGCCCGGCGTGTCGCCGGTCCCTTGTGCCCCGGCCTCCTCACCATTGCCGTGGATGCGACACAACGCCGAGAATCTTGCCGACCGTGTCCTCCAGGCCGGTGTCCTCGCCCCAGACCTGCCAGCGCCCCACCGAGACGATGTCCCATCCGAGCCGGCTCAGCCGCGCACGCCGTATGGCGTCGTGCTGCTGCTGCTCCGCGGTCCCGTGCCAACGGTCCGAGTCGTACTCCAGACCGAGATGTCGATCCGCCGTACCTGGGATCGGGTCGAGAAGCCCATGTCCACGCGGTACTCGTTGACGCCGTCCGTGATCTCGATCTGCGGTACCGGCGGCGTGAAGCCCGCATCGATCATTCGTAGCCGTAACCACGACTCGCCTGGCGACTCGGCGGCCGGCTCGATCAGCGCTGCCAGTTCGCGAGCCTTCACGATCCCTGGGTGATGTGGGAACTTCCGTACGCCGTCCTGAACAGCCGCGCGGGTGATCAGCTCAGCCCGAGCCATCGCGTCCAACGCGGACAGGGCGAAGGGGCGGGGAAGATGACGCGCGAGGTGGACGGCGGTCGCGAGAGGCGAGGTGACCCGCAGGCCGTGCCGAGTCAGGCGGAGCCACCTTTGCGGCGGCAGCCGCACGAAGTGGCAGCGAGTCCTCCACCAGCGAGTCGACGTACACGCCGCGGACGACCGCGCGGAGCAGTCCGAGCCGGAGTAAGCGGCGGACCTGTTCGCATCGAGGTCGTTCGAGCGCCCTTCAGCCCGGGTAAACGGCAGGCCGTCGAAGATCAGGTCCGGCTGTGGCAGCAGTGGCTGCGCGATCTCGAGTTTCATCTCAGCAGGATGAGCGGGCGGCGCGATCGGCGTCGCCGGTTGTCCACAGGCCTTGGAGCAGCCCGGTCACAAGGGACCGATGATGGGCGGCACGCCGGGGAACAAGGGACCGACGAAGGGGGTTAGGAGGCGGCTAGGCCGCGGAGTTTCAGGTCTATGACGGTGGGGGCGTCGGCGGTGGAGTGCTTGTCGCCGGCGGCTACCACCGTGGCGACTTCCTCGTCGATCTTGTCCAG
>JAWWOY010000013.1:0-2644 GCA_033851195.1 Kribbellaceae bacterium
ACACAACGAAGCGATAACGTGATCTACTGAGTCGCCGCGGTCTTGACCACGGGGACCCGCCAAGACACAAACAAACGAGGTGAAAGATGCCGCTGACGCCGGATGACGTCCGCTCGAAGCAGTTCACGCCCGTCCGATTGCGGGAGGGCTACGACGTCACTGAGGTCGACTCCTTCCTTGACGAGGTCGAGGCAGAGCTCGAGCGACTGCTCGCCGAGAACGAGGAGCTGCGCGCGAAGCTTGCGGCGGCCCAACGTGCCGGCGGCGGGCACGACCGTCCAGTGGTCGACCAGACCGCCGCGCTGCCCCCCGTGGTGCAGCAGCCGAAGCCGGCGCCGGTCGTAGTCGAGAAGCCGGAAGAGAAGCCAGCACTACCGCCTGTCGTCGCTCCCGCTGTAGCGGTCGCCGGAGCTGCTGCTGTAGCAGGGACCGTTGGCGATGCGTCCAGCTCCGCCGTACGGCTGCTGGAGATGGCCACCAAGCACTCTGACGACCTGGTCCAGGAGGCGAAGGACACCGCCGACAAGATCATCGGCGAGGCCCGCGCCAAGGCCGAGCGGCTGGAGAACGAGGCCCGCGGCAAGGCCGACCGGATGACCGGCGAGGCCCGTGCCCGCGCCGAGAAGCTGGACGGCGAGATCGCGGAGCGCCGCGCCCAGATGCTCGGCACGCTGGAGAAGCAGAAGGGTCAGCTCGAGCGCACCATCGACGACCTGCACGCCTACGAGCGCGAGTACCGCAGCCGGCTGAAGACGTACTTCACCGAGCAGCTCAAGGCGCTCGGCAACGGCGACGACACGCTCAGCCCGCGCAACGGCTTCCGCCCGGAGGCTCGTGCCCAGGCGCACGGCCACGGCGTCTGATCGACGCCTGACGCAGAGGCGGTGCCTATCCGGCGGCACCGCCTCTTCTTCATTCCCGAAGCACAACGTCCGAAGGACCTTGCGTTATAGCGCAAGGTCCTTCGGACGTTAGAGGGGTGTCAAGATTTGCTGAGCCAGAAGGTCAGGCCGAGGTCGTCGTCGGTGCCGGTGGTGAGGTTGTCGGCTGCCGAAGGGGGCGTCTGGTTGACGGTGACGGCGAGGACCTCGCGGCCGATCTCGTCCGCATGCTTGGCGAGGGCGTCGGCGAGTTCTCCGGTGGCGGACAGCCAGACGGTGATTCGATCCGATACCTCCAGGCCGGCGTTCTTGCGGGCCTCCTGCAGGGTTCGGACCAACTCGCGGGCCAGGCCGGCCTGCTTCAGCTCCGGGGTGACCTCCAGGTCGAGCGCAACGGTTTCGCCCTGCTCGTTCACCACCGACCAGCCCTCGCGCGGTCGCTCCGACAGCAGCACCTCGTCGGCGCCGACCTCGACGTCCTCGCCGTCGACCACCACGGTCGCCGTACCGGATGCCTTCAAGGCGGCGGCCAATGCGGCTGCGTCCGCGGCGGCGATCGCGGCCGCGACCACCGGGGTCTGCTTGGCGAACCGCTTGCCGAGCTCGCGGAAGTTGCCCTTCGCCGAGTAGTCGACCAGGTCCGCCCCTGCGGCGGAGAGCGGCTCGACTGAACCCACGTTGAGCTCGTCGGCGATCTCGCGCAGCAGTTCCGGCGCCAGGTCGGCGATCGCGGCGGAGCCGACCAAGGCTCGGCTGAGCGGCTGCCGGGTCCGGACCTTCGCCTCGGCCCGCGCAGACCGGCCCAGCTCGACGACCCGCCGGGCCATCCCCATGTGCACAGCCAGCGTGTCGTCGATCAGCCCCGGGTCGTACGACGGGAACTGGGCGAGGTGGACCGACTCGGGGAGGCCGGACGTCACCGGCCGGAACACGTCCTGCCAGACCCGCTCGGTCACGAACGGGGTGAGCGGCGCCAGCAACCGGGTGAGGACCTCCAGCGTCTCGTGCAGCGTCGCCAGCGCACCGGCGTCACCTGTCCAGAACCGCCGGCGGGAGCGCCGTACATACCAGTTCGACAGCACATCGATGAACTGCCCGAGGACGGCGCCGAGCTTCTGCGTGTCGTAGCTGTCGAAGGCCTCGTCGGCGTCGCGGACCAGCCGATGCGTCTCGCTGACCAGCCAGCGGTCCAGCACCGAGCGCTCCGCGACCGGCGGCGCGGCGTCCGACGGGGACCAGTCGGCCAGCCGGGCGTAGAGCGCGTGGAAGGCGACCGTATTCCAGTAGGTCAGCAGCACCTTGCGGACGATCTCGTTCAGCACGTTCGGCCCGATGCCGCGAGCCTTCCACGGCGAACCCGAGCACGTCATGAACCAGCGCACCGCGTCCGCGCTGTGCGTCTCCATCAGCGCCATCGGCTCGAGGATGTTGCCCAGGTGCTTGGACATCTTGCGGCCGTCCTCGGCCAGGATGTGCCCCAGGCACAGCACGTTCTCGTACGAGGACTCGTCGAAGACCAGCGTCCCGATCGCCATCAGCGTGTAGAACCAGCCGCGGGTCTGGTCGATCGCCTCGCAGATGAACTGCGCGGGGTACCGCCCCTCCAGTGGTTCCCCGGAGTGCGGGTAGCCCCACTGCGCGAACGGCATCGCCCCGGAGTCGTACCAGGCGTCGATGACCTCGGGGACGCGCCGGGCCTCGGCTCCGCAGGTCGGGCACGGCAGCGTGACGGTGTCGATGTACGGGCGGTGCGGGTCGACTTC
>JAWWOY010000035.1:0-8257 GCA_033851195.1 Kribbellaceae bacterium
TTCAGCGCCGGGAAGGTGATGGCGAACCCCAGCCCGATCAGCAGCATGGTCGGCAGAATGGTGGCCAGGTAGTTCGACTCCGGGCCGATCCGCAGCGAGAGCGCGTAACCGACGACGAAGAGCACCATGCCGGCCACCACCATCCGCTCGGTACCGATCCGGTCCGCCAGCTTGCCCGCGTGCGGGGACAGGAAGGCGACCAGTAGGCCGGTCGGGAGGAAGCCGAGCGCGGTCTCGAACGACGACCAGCCCAGCAGGTCCTGCAGGTAGAGCGTCCCGATGAACTGGAACGCGACGTACGCGCCGAAGACCGTCATGATCGCGAGGTTCGCGACGCGCAGGTTGGCCTTGCGCAGGATGCTGAGCCGGACCAGTGGGTGCTTGGAGTGCCGCTCGATCAGCACGAACGCGGTCAGCAATGCGGCCGACAACACGAACAGGCCGATCGTGCGGACCGAGACCCAGCCGGCATTCTCGGCGCCGACCACCGCGAACACCAGGGCGAGCATGCCTGCGGTCACGGTCACCGCTCCCGGTATGTCGTACCCGCCGGCGGCGTCGTCGCGCGGGCTGTTGGGGATCAGCTTGATCGCGAACAGCAGCACGATCAGGGCGACCGGGCCGGGCATCAGGAAGGTCCAGCGCCAGCCGACCTCGGTCAGCAGGCCGCCCAGAATGAGGCCCATCGAGAAGCCGCTGGCGGCGCAGGTGGTGAAGATGCTGAGC
Organism: Kribbellaceae bacterium; assembly: GCA_033851195.1. Lineage (GTDB taxonomy): Bacteria > Actinomycetota > Actinomycetes > Propionibacteriales > Kribbellaceae > Kribbella. The sequence goes on from JAWWOY010000035.1 coordinate 727, forward strand.
GCCCGGTTCCGGTCCGGACCCTCGTGGAAGGTGGTGGTGATGATCGAAAGCGCGGCCGGCGCTGTGAACGCGGCGGCGACGCCCTTCACGAACCGCGCCGCGATGAGCAGTTCGGGGTTGGTGGCCAATGAGCTGAGCATCGAGACCACGGCGAACACGGCCAAGGCGATCAGGAAGACCCGGCGCCGGCCGAGAAGATCGGCGGTGCGGCCGCCGAGCAGCAGCAGGCCGCCGTACCCGAGCACGTAGCCGGTGACGACCCATTGCAGCGATGAGAGGGAGACACCGAGGTCGGCGCCGATGGAAGGAAGGGACATGCCCACCATGGACACGTCGAGGCCATCGAGGAAGATCACGCCGCAGACCACCAGGAGCGCGCCCCACAGGCGCGCGTCCCAGGTCAGGCGAGTCGGTGGCACGGAGGTTGCTTGCGTCATGCCCATCAGCATTGCATGCGCATGCATTTAATGTCCACTCATTAATTGCACTTGCATTGAATGCGGCTGCATGATAACGTCTTCCGCATGGCCGATACAGAGGTCAGCAGTGGGACCGCGGTCGAGGCCAGTGCCGACGTCCGGGAGTGGCGCGCGCTACTGGCTCGCCACGCGGATATGACTTGCGCGCTCGATCGGGCGCTGCAGGCTGGTCACCAGCTGGGCATGAGCGAGTATGAAGTGCTCGAGCGCTTGGCTGAGCTCCCTGAGCAGTCCGCCAAGATTCAGCAGATCGCCGGCTCGGTGCACCTGAGCCAGAGTGCGTTGTCCCGCGTGATCGGCCGGCTGGAGGCAGCCGGACTGGTCGAGCGGTTGATGTGCCCCGAGGACCGGCGTGCGGTCAACGTGCGGCTGACCGAGGACGGCCTGCACCGGCAGACCGAGGCGCAGCCGACGCAACGCCGGGTCCTCGCCGAGCGGCTGCACTCCCCCTTGCTGAAGTTCTGCGAGTCACCCATCACTTCCTGACGGCGCCCGCGGGCATCAGTTCAGCGTGTACGGGTAATCGTTGCTGCTCAGGCAGGTCAGTACCCGCTCGCGGTGCTCCTCGCCTCGGGTCTCGAGCTGCAGCGCCACTTCGACCTCGTCCAGGTTCAGCGTCTCCGAGATGCGCTCGTGCACCACCTCGATGATGTTCGCGTCGACCTCCGCCAGCCGGGTCAGCAACGTCGCCAGGCCGCCGGGCGTATCCGGGATCCGCACCCTCAGCGACAAGTACCGGCCCGCCGCGGCCATGCCGTGCCGGATCACCCGCATCAGCAGCAACGGATCGATGTTGCCACCGGAGAGGACCACCACGACCGGCGGCTTGAACCGCTTCGGATCATCCAGTACGGCGGCCACCGCCGCGGCGCCGGCCGGCTCGACCACCAGCTTGGCGCGTTCGAGCACCAGCAGCAGCGCCTTCGACAGCGAGTTCTCGTCGACGGTCAGCACCTCGTCGACGTACTGCTGGATGGCCGCGAAGGGGACCTTGCCGGGCATCCCGACCGCGATCCCATCCGCCATCGTCGTCATCCGCGCCAGCGCGACCGGCTCCCCCGCTGCCAGCGAGGCCGGGTACGCCGCGGCGCCGGCGGCCTGGACCCCGACCACCGAGATCGGCAGACCGTCACGCTGCATCGCGGCCGCGATACCCGCAACCAGACCGCCACCACCAGTCGGTACGACGACGGTCCGCACCTGCGGGCACTGCGCCACGATCTCCAGCCCGGCGGTTGCCTGGCCGGCGACGATATCGGGGTGGTCGAACGGGTGGATCAGGATCGCCCCGGTCTCCGCCTCGAACTCGCGAGCCGCCACCAGGCACTCGTCGATCGACGTACCGACGAAGCGGATCTCGGCCCCGTACGCCCGGGTGGCCTTCTCCTTCGGGATCGGCGCACCATGCGGCATGAAAACGGTGGCCTTGATCCCGAGCAACTTGGCGGCGAGGGCAACGCCCTGCGCGTGGTTGCCGGCGCTGGCCGCGACCACGCCCCGGGCGCGCTCCTTCTTGGACAGCCTGGCCATCCGGACGTAGGCGCCGCGCAGCTTGAACGATCCCGTGCGCTGCAGGTTCTCGCACTTGAGGAACACGTCCCCGCCGACCAGCTCACTCAGCCAGCGCGAGTACTCCAACGGCGTCGGCGCCACCACATCGTGCAACAGGTCCGCCGCCCGCGCGATCTCCGCAGACGTGATCACAGCATCAACACTCACCTGCTCACACTACGAGACGCGCACCGCCCGCGGAGGCGAACCACGGCTTCGGCCCCCGGTCCGTTGTCGTCGGCCGATTACTTGAGCAGCAGCTTGCCGAGGCGGCGCGAAGCGACGTACATGCCGAGGGTCCCCATGACCGCGAGGTAGAGCGCGTTCACCAGCAGGCTCCAACCCACCGTGCCGGTGGTCAGGGCTCGCTCGAGCGCCACACCTTGATAGAGCGGCGTGATCTCGACCAGCCAGCGGATCGCACCCGGATAGGTCTCGACCGGGTAGAACGTTGCCGAGAACAAGAACATCGGCATCGTCGCCAACTGGACGAACTCGAAGTCCTGCCAGCTCCGCATGAACGTCGTCAACGCCATCCCCGCACCCGCGAACGCAAAGCCGAGCAGCACCGAGACCGGCAGCGCCAGCAGCGCCCACCAGGACCCGATCAGCCCCATCGCCAGCATGACGAGCAGGAACATCGCCGAGTAACAGGCACCGCGCAACAAGGCCCAGGTCACCTCGCCGGTCGCGATGTCCCACGGCCGTAGCGGCGTGGCCAGCATCGAGTCGTACAGCCTGGCGTACTTCATCCTGAAAAAGATGTTGTACGTCGAGTCGAAGACGGCACCGTTCATCGCCGAACTCGCGAGCATCGCCGGCGCCACGAAGGCGGCGTACCCGATCTTTGTGCCGTCGGCCAGGGTGAAGTCGCCGACCAGTTGGGCCACCCCGATGCCGATCGAGAGCAGGTAGAACACGGGCTCGAAGAATCCGGAGACGAAGACGACCCACGACCGCCGGTAGACCAGGAAGTTCCGCTCGACCAGTTGGCGGCCGGAACCGGCGCGGGCCGGCAGCGGCACCACCCGGGCAGCAAGTGTGGCCATCAGCTGATCAACCTCCGGGTCAGGCCGCGGACCGCGAGCCGGGTGCCGACGACGAACCACGCCGTCAGGTAGGCCACGTTGCCGAGCGCCGGCAGCAATTCGACGGTGCCTAGGCTGAGGTCACGGCACAACTCGACGGCATGCCACAGCGGGCTCAGGTAGGCCAGCCACTCGATCCAGTCCGGCAGCTGCGAGACGGGGAAGAACGCGCCGGAGAACAGGAACATCGGGATCACCCCGAAGCGAAAGATCATCGCGAAGCCCGAGTCGTTCTTCAGCTGGGTGGCGACGGCACACACCGGCGCGGACACCGCCATCCCGACCAGCAGCGCGACCGGCAGGCCGAGCAGCCCGAGCGGCGAGGCCAGCCCGCCGAAGGCCGCGATCACCAGCAGGAACACCGCACAAGTGGTCAGGACGCGGAACGCGATGAAGGCCAGCTGGCCATACATCACGTCGGCGGGGCGCAGCGGCGTCGAGATCATCGAGTAGTAGAACTTCTGCCATTTCAGCCCGCTCATCACCGGGTACGTCGACTCGGAGACGGCGATCTGCAGTGCGGTGGACGCGAGCAGGCCGGGCGCGATGAACTGCAGGTAGCTGACGCCACCCAGTGCGCCCGTGCCGTTGGCGTCGACGAACGAGCCGAGTCCGATCCCCATGGCGGCCAGGTAGAGCAACGGCAGGAGGAAGCTGGTGACCAGGCTGCCCTTCCACGTCCGGCGGTAGACCGTGACCCAGTAGTCGAGCTGTCTGCGGCCGTTCTCGACTGCGGTGCTGCTCATCAGTCGACCAGCGTCCGGCCGGTCAGGCGGAGAAACACGTCCTCGAGCGTCGACCGGCGAATCAGTACAGCGGCCGGCTGCAGACCGCGCTCGTGCACGGCAGCCACCGCGCGCTCACCGTCATCGGTGTAGAGCAGCAGCCGGTCCGGCAGCACCTCGATCCGCTGGGCCAGGTCCTCGACCTTGCCGGCCAGGGCGTCGTGATCGGCGAACATCACCTCGGGCCCGAATCGCAGCTCGGTCACCTCCCGGGTCGAGTAGTCCCGGATCAGCTCGGCGGGCGAGCCCTCGGCCGCGATCAGGCCGCCGTCCATCACCACGAGCCGGTCGCAGAGCTGCTCGGCCTCGTCCATGTAGTGGGTCGTGATGATCAGCGTCACGCCACTCTGCTTGAGCCGGAACAGCTTGTCCCAGAGCAGGTGGCGGGCCTGGGGGTCGAGACCGGTGGTCGGTTCGTCGAGCAGCAGCAGGTCCGGCTTGCTGACCAGCGACCGGGCGATGGTGAGCCGGCGCTTCATCCCACCGGAGAGCTCTTCGACCTTCTCCTTCGCCTTCTCGGTCAGCGCGACGAACTCCAGCAACTCGTCGGCACGCTGCCGGCACTCGGCCCGGCTGAGCCCGAAGTACCGTCCGTAGACGGTGAGGTTCTCGTGCACGGAAAGCTCGGTGTCGAGCGTGTCGTCCTGCGGGCAGACGCCGAGCCGGCCCCGGATCGCCGGGCCGTCGACTGCCGGGTCCATGCCGAGGATGCGGAGCACGCCGCCGCTGATCGGCGAGACCGCCCCGATCATCCGCATGGTCGAGGACTTGCCGGCGCCGTTCGGCCCGAGGAAGCCGAACGCCTCGCCCTTGCGCACGTCGAGGTCGATCCCCGCGACCGCCTCGAAGGCGCCGTACGACTTGCGCAGCCCGCGGGCGTGGACCAGCGCCTCTACCTGTTCCGTCACGAGCCCGAGACTAGTTCGGCCCTCCGACAATTCGCTGTGACCCGGGGGCTCCGCTCAGCCGCGGCCGACGTACGGCATGCCGGCGGCCATCACGGTCAGCGACGGGACGGCGATGTCCAGCGGCAACTGCGCGACCCGGACCACCAGGTCCGCGACCACCCGCGGATCGAACGTCGGCTCCACCGCCGTCGAACCGTCCGGCTGCAGCACCCCTTGGCCCATCCGGCTCGTCATCGAGGTCGCCGCGTTGCCTATGTCGATCTGGCCGCAGGTGATGCCGTGCGGCCGACCCTCCAGCTCCAGCGCCTTGGTCAGCCCGCTGACGGCGTGCTTGCTGGCGGTGTACGCGATCGCGTGCGGCCGCGGTACGTGCGCTGACAGCGACCCGTTGTTGATGATCCGGCCGCCCTTCGGGTCCTGCCGCAGCATCAGCGCGAAGGCCGCTTGCGCGCACAGGAACGACCCGGTCAGGTTGGTATCGACCACCCGTCGCCAGTCCGCCTCGGACACCTCCTCGACTGGCGCGGCCGGAGCTCCCGTCCCCGCGTTGTTCACCAGTACGTCGATCCGCCCGGCGCTCGCCTCCAGGTCGCGGAAGAACGCGGCGACGGCCGGCCCATCGGCAACATCCAGTACGGCGGTGTGGATCTCCTCCGCGGCCGACTCTGCTGTTTCGCGCAGCTTCTCCTCGGTCCGCCCGATGACGGTGACCCGGAACCCGGCCGCGGCGAGCGCGTGCGCTATCTCCCGCCCGAGGCCGGAACCGCCGCCCGTGACCACTGCTACCTGCATGCCGTCCTCCTGATGACCGGACCGTGACAGCCAGACTACGACGGGTTAACAACTTGCTGCTTCTGTGAACTTCTAGGAAACTCATTTGCGTGTATCACGCAAGCATGTATATGTTTGCATCATGCATGTAAATGACGGATGGGTTCCGCAGACGCCCGTGGAGGGGGTGCTGCATGCCTTCACCCGGATCGGTCGGCGGCTGAAGTCGAAGCAACCCGGCGACACGATCGACCACAGCGCCCACCTGGTGCTGTACATGCTCCGCTGCAACGGAGCCCTGCGATTGTCGGACCTGGCCGCAAAGATGGAGCTCGACGCCTCCACTGCCAGCCGGCACGTCCGGGCGCTCGAGCAAGTGGGTCTGATCCGGCGCTCGGCCGACCCCGACGACGGGCGCGCCTTCCGGGTCGAACTGACCGAGGACGGCGAGCGCGAGTGGTACACGTCCTCGAAGCGCCGGATGGAACTGCTGTCCCAGGCGATGGATGGCTGGGACGACTCCGATATCGAGACTTTCGCGAAGTTGATGACCCGGTTCGCGGACGGGGTCAACAACATCGTCGACGAGCGGGCCGACAGGGCCGCGGTTTTGCAACAGAACACCGAAGAGAACGTGGAGAACTGATGAGTACGCCTGAGCCCGCAACCACTGCTGGGCCGTCGCCTGCGCAGGATGCCCCGAACTACCTTTCCCACAGACAGATCCTGGTCATCCTCGGCGGCCTGATGGCCGGGATGTTCCTTGCTGCCCTGGACCAGAGCATCGTCGGTACGGCGCTGCCCCAGATCGTCAGCGAGTTCAACAGCCTGGACAAGTTGTCCTGGGTGGTCACCGCCTACCTGCTGACCTCGACCGCGTCCACGCCGCTGTGGGGCAAGATCTCCGACCTGTACGGCCGGCGTCCGCTGTTCATCGCGGCGATCCTGACCTTCCTCGGCGGCTCTGTGCTCTCCGCGCTGTCGCAGAACATCGAGCAACTGATCGGCTTCCGCGCCGTCCAGGGTCTGGGCGCCGGCGGTCTGATGTCGCTGGCCTTCGCCACCATCGGCGACGTGATTCCGCCGCGTGAGCGCGGCAAGTACATGGGCTACTTCGGCGCCGTCTTCGGCCTCTCCTCGGTGGCCGGCCCGCTGCTCGGCGGTCTGCTCACCGACGGACCCGGCTGGCGCTGGATCTTCTGGATCAACCTGCCGATCGGTCTCGTTGCCCTGGGCATCGTGTCGGCCGTGCTGAAGCTGCCGCACGTGAAGCGCAGCCACCAGATCGACTACCTCGGAGCCGCCATCGTCACCGGAGCCGTCACCGCCCTGCTGCTGGCCGTCTCCTGGAGCGGCCCGACCAACGGCTGGGGCAACGGAACGACCATCGCCCTGCTGGCCGGCGCGGTCGCGCTCGCAGTCGCCTTCGTCCTGGTCGAGCTGCGGGTGGCCGAGCCGATCATCCCGATGGACCTCTTCAAGGGCCGCATCTTCTCCGGCTACGCCGGGTTTGCGTTCCTGTTGGGCTTCGCGATGTTCGGTGCGCTGATCTTCCTGCCGCTGTACCTGCAGGCGGTCAAGGACATGTCGCCGACCCGGTCGGGCCTGGCGCTGCTGCCGATGATCGTCGGTATCTTCTGCGCCTCGATCCCGAGCGGTCAGCTGATGAGCAAGACCGGCCGCTACAAGATCTACCCGATCATCTCGGCGATCCTGGTCAGCGTGGCCATGCTGCTGCTGTCCACCATCGCGCTCGACACGGCGTACTGGCAGCTCGCTATCTACATGTTCCTGATGGGCTCCGGTCTGGGTCTGTCGATGCAGATCACCGTCACCGCCGCGCAGAACAGCGTGCCCCGCAAGCACATGGGTACGGCGACCTCGACGATGACGTTCTTCCGCTCGATGGGTGGCGCGATCGGCACCGCCGTGTACGGCGCGGTGCTGAC
>JAWWOY010000205.1:0-5813 GCA_033851195.1 Kribbellaceae bacterium
CCGGCCAGCGCACGGGCGGCGGCGACGAGGCGGTCCTCGGCCTGGCGGGTGTGGTCTCGGCGGGCGTCTCGCCACTGGCTGCCCTCGGCATAGCTCCGCTTGAGGGAGCGGCAGTGCTCCCGGACTCGCTCGGGAGCACTGCCACCGAGCACAGTCCGCCCTGCCACGATCAGTGCCGGATCGAGCGCCTTGCGCAGGGTCTCGGGATCTACTGTCAGCGGGCGGCCCAGCAACTCGGCGGCGGCGCGAGCGAGGTCGTCGGCAGCGAGCGAGGACCGGCCGGTGTCGACTGCGGCGGCCACCGCCCGGCCTACGACCCGGTAGGCGGATCGGTAGTCCAGCCCGTTCCGCAGCACGAGTTCCTCGGCGAGATCGGCCGCACCCGTGAAGTGCGCGCCGGCTGCGGCGGCCAGCGCGTCCCGGTCCACCGCCAGCGTTCGGGTGACCTCGGCGCCGAGCGCCACCACTCGCCGCGCCAGCCCGAGCGCGCCCGTCACTTCGCCGTACGCATGCAGCCAGTTGTCGGTGCGGGCCGACGGGGTGCGCTGGGTGACCAGCAGCCCGGTGGCTCTGCCCACGAGCGTGCCTGCTCCGGCGCGGATCACCGCCAGGGCGTACGGGTTGCGCTTCTGCGGCATCAGTACCGACGCGCGGCACAGCGACGCGTCCACGGTGACGTAGCCGAAGCCGGGACTGGCGAAAATCTCCAGGTCCTCGGCCAGCCGGTCGACGGTGGTTGCGGCCTGCGCCGCGGCGACCACTGCATCGGCGAGACCGTCGACGGCCCACATGACGTCGCGGGTATGTGCGCCCGCCCTCTCGAAGCCGAGCACCTCGGCAAGCCGCCCACGGTTCATCGGCACCCGGCTGCCACCCACACCACCCACCCCGGCGGGCGAGCGGTCGGCCCACCGATAGGACTGTTCGAGTCGGTCGAGATGCCGGGTGGCTTCTTCGCCGAAGCCGCCCAGGTAGTGGCCGAAGGTCGAGGGCTGTGCCGGCTGGAGATAGGTGGTGTCCGCCCATACAGAGTCCGCCTGCGCCATTGCCTGGGTGGCGATCGCGTCGAGGAACCGGGCGACGGCCTCGTGGAGGTCTAGGAGGTGGTCGCGGAGAGCGAGCCGGAAGGCGATGCGGCCGGCCTCCCGTCTGGTGCGGCCGGTGTGCAACCACCCGGCCACGCTGCCCAGCCGCCGTTCCAACTCGCGCTCGCGGCTGTTGTAGGCGTCGCCGTACGTCGGGTCGTACGGGAACGCTTCAGCCGGCATCTCGAGCAGATCGAGCAGGGTGGCGAGCAGGACCTGGGCGTCAGCAGCCGGGATGACTCCCGCCTCGTGCAGCTCGAGTACGTGGGCAAGGTCGGCGAGGCCGAGCCCGTGGTGCAGCAGCGGTGCGTCGGCTGTCTCCAGTGCATAACCCGCCTCGACGAGCTCGGGGGCTGGTCCGCTGCTGATGCGTGCCTCGGCACCGAGATATCCCTCTGGTGCGGGACGGCTCACAGCGGCCGGTGCGTTGACGTGTTCGGTCGCGAACTCGGTCACAGGGATCCCTTCAGTCCGGCGAAAAGGGTGGGGGCGCCGCCTGTCACGAGGAACACGACCGGACCATCGACCCGGCCGGCTCGCGCCGCGTCCACGAGGGCTGCCATCGCCTTGGCCCCGAACACCGGGTCGAGGAACACACCCTCCGTACGGGCGACCAGCCGAGCCACCGCGTCACCTTCCGGCGAGGCCTGTCCATAGCCCGGCCCAGCGTACCCGCCGAGCACGCTCGCGCTGTCGGAGGCGGCGTACGGGAGGCCGAGCAACTGGGTCGCACCGTCAGCGAGGGACGCGATCCGAGCGACGCACTCGTCGACCGGACGGCTCACGGTCACCCCAATCACGTCGTACGGGCTGCACAGCCAGCGTGATCCGGTGATGAGGCCCGCCTGGGTGCCGCACGAGCCAGTAGCCAGCCACAGCTGCGATGGGGTGAGGCCGTTGGCCATCAGCTGGTCCGCGATTTCCAAGCTGGCGCGCACGTAGCCGGCGGCGCCCAGTGGCGTAGCGCCGCCGCGCGGCACGAGATACGGCCGTCGTCCCGCCGCCGATAGCTCCGCGCCGAGCTTGTCGATCGCGGTGTCCACCGAGGACCGGTCGAGTTCGCCGGTGAAGCGCACGTCTGCGCCCGAGAGTTCGCTGAGCAGCAAGTTGCCGGCCGGGCGGGTCGGTGACCCGTAGAAGACCAGGTACGGCGCGAGGCCGCATCGGCGCGCTGCGAGCGCGGCGAGCATGGCCCAGTTCGACTGAGGCCCAGCCCCGGTGACGAGGCAGTCGCAGCCCTGGGCGAGGGCGTCGCCGAGCAGGTACTCCAGGCCGCGGACCTTGTTGCCGCCGAGACCCAGCCCAGTGAGGTCATCCCGCTTGAACCACACGTCGGCATCGATCTCCGCCGAGAGGCGAGGGGCGGGCAGGAGCGGCGTAGGTGCGGCGACCAGCGACACCCGCGGCAGCGACAGGAGTTGCTTCATCGGGTTGTTCTGTCGTCGCAGGATGCCACCACCCGGTCGACGAACGCGGGCGCAGCCCCAAGAGCCGCCCGTACGTCGAGGGCGCGGGCGATCTCGTCCGGTCTGAGCTGATCGGCGATCCGGGGGTCCGCGAGCAGGGCGGTCTGCAGGTCGACGCCGCGGTCCAGACCGGCCAGAGTCGCCTCGTACACCACGGCGTGGGCGGCGTGCTTGCCGATGCGATCGGCCAGTGCGCGCATCACCGGCTCGGACAGTACGTAGCCAGCACGTGCCTCGAGGTTCGCCCGCATCCGGTCGGCGTCGACCTCGAGTCCGTCGAGGAGACGGCAGGCGAAGGCAAGAGCGGCACCGGTGAGCAGGCATGCCTCGGGCAGCACCACCCACTCGGTCTTCCAGGCCCGGCCGTCGCGCTCGTGTTCGTGGACCATGCCCTCAACGGCGACGGTGGCGTCCGCCCGGACGATCCGGGCCAGCGTGACAAGGTGCTCGGACAGCTCCGGGTTGCGTTTGTGCGGCATGGTGATGCTGCCCACCTGGCCGGGGGAGAACGGCTCGCGAAGCTCACCGATCTCGGGACGCTGCAGGTCGTAGACCTCCTGGCCGATCTTGGCCAGCGTCGCCGTCACCATCGCCAGCAAGCCGGCGAATTCGGCGATGCCGTCGCGAGCGGTGATCCACGGGATATCGGGAACACCCAGCCCGAGCCGGTGGGCGAACTCCGCGAGCAGCGGCAGCGCCTGGTCACCCCAGAACTCCATCGTCCCGAGCGCCCCACCGAGCTGTACGACCTCCCGACGGCCGCGGCCTTCGGCGACCCGGACCCGATGGCGGCGCAGTTCCGACGCCCACACCGCCGCCTTGAACCCGAAGGTGATCGGAAGTCCGGGCTGCCCATGCGTCCGCCCGCACATCACGGTGTCGCGATGCCGCTTCGCCAGGTCCAGCGCCGCCGCCTCCGCGTGCTCGAGGTCGCGCTCCAGCACATCGGCGACCTCGCGCATGACGAGCGCAGTCCAGGTGTCGGAGAGGTCCTGCACAGTGGCGCCGTAGTACACCCACTCGCGTGCCTCCTCCGGGAGTACGTCCTGGAGGGAGCGGATCAGGCCGAGCGTCGAGTGGCCGGTGGCGCGGGTCTGCTCGGCCACCTTGGCAAGGTCGAGCAGCCCGGCGTCGGCATGCTTCCTGATCGCACGCGCGGCGTCTGCGGGAACCAGGCCGACGTCGGCCTGTGCCTCGGCCAGCGCGGCCAAGATCTGCAGCCAGGCCTGCACACGCCCTTCGTCATCCAGCAGGCGATGAATCTCCGGCGTACTCCACAGGTGGCCGTACAGAACTGAGTCGACGAGGTGCGCGCCCATCTAGCTCACCGCGGCTCCATCTAGCTCACCGCGGCGCCGCGTGACTCCGGTGAGGGTGCGCAGCGCGGTCCTGATCTCATCGAGGTTGGACCCCCACGGCACGACGGCAGTGCTGCCGTCGAACTCCACTCCGCGTTCGAGCAGACAGCATTTGGCCAGGGTCGGCCCAGACTTCCGTGCTCGCCGGCGGGGGCAGATATCCGCGCGTGGCGGCTCGTCGCCGTAGAAGTGGCGGTGGAACTGGAGTGACCTCTCGCACCCGATCATCAGCCAGTCCTGCCGCTGCGCCGGGCGGGTGTCGAGGAACGTGACGTCGCCGCCCACCTCCACTCCCGATCCGCGGCAAGGCAGCAGGTACCGCGGCGCCGGGTTGGCGGCCGCCAGTTGGCGGATGTCGACCGCGTCGAGGACGAGGTCGATCGGTGGCAGATCCTCGTCGAAGGCGACCACCTGCTCGGCCATCGCGTACAGCTTCGGCGGTTCGGGCGGCACCACCTCGGTGACCAGGATCCGCACCGGCGCCGGCTCCCAGATGAAGTTCACGTGCTCGTAACGGCCCTGCACCACATAGGCCCGTACGCCGTCCCGGCGGTGGGCGAGCGCGGCGCGGGCCAGCGCGGTGGCGTTGCCGACGTCGGTCTCCGGCGCGCTGATCGAGACCACCTGTCCGGGCAATGCAAGCACTCGCGCCTCGACCACGGGGGAGAAGAGCGGCTCGGTCGATGCCTTGCGTACGGCGACGACCGCGGTCTCGCCGTGGTTGCGCAGTACGAGGTAGTCGGTGCGCCGGTACACCTCGCGGCCCAGGAGGAACGGCATCAGGTCCAGCTCGGTGAGGGGGATCTCGACCTCCTGGACGGACAGGCCGCGGTAGGGCCGGGTGATGGTGTTCGGCGCCGGATCGGGAATCACCGCGGCGCCGCCGGTTTCGTGACCGCGGTGTCCGCGCGCAGGCCGAGCCGCAACGTCTCCAGCGGGAGTACCTCGTCGAGCGGTACGTTGCCGAGATTCACGCCCGCCCCGAGCCGGCGGATGAGCCATGTCTGCTGCGACTTGCGGGGTGCCTCGAAGATGACCCGATCCACCGGGATACGGGCGGCGATGGCGTCGACCAGTTCGGTGCGCACGCTGCCGTCGTCGTGGTAAAGCCCCACCGTGCCGCTCTCGCGACCTTCGGCGATGACCCAGCTTGCCCCGGCGTCGAGATCCGCCTCCATCTCGGTCAGCCATTGCTCGGTCACTACCGGAGCGTGGCCGTCCTTCGCGCCGGTCTCGGCGAGCACGGTGAAGTCGGCGGCCAGCGAGCGGACGAGTTCGGTCTTTCGAGCCGCTGTCATGGCCTGCAGGCCATCCGACACCTCGATCGCGCCAACGCCGATGCCCGCCGCCCACCGCCGCAACTCGTCAACCCTGCCCTGGGCTTCACACACCTCCAGCAGCGTCCCGCCGAGCGACACCGTGACGCCGGCGGCGTTGCACAGAGCGACCCGCTCCTTGACCGTCGGGTCGACGTAGGCGATACCCCAGCCGATCTTGAGCACGTCCATGAAGTCGCCCGCTTGGGCCAGCAAGGCCTCGAGCGCGGCGGTGGTGGTGCCCTTGTCGAGCACGTGACTGAGTCCGCGGCGCCGAGGCTTGCGATCACGCTCGGGCAGTTCGAGGAAGTCCGGACAGTCCCACACGGCCATACCTCCAGCAGTCATCCCAGCAGTCGTCGGCTTCGGCTCGAAGCTATGCCGGGGCCCTGCCATCGTCTGTGTCCCTGCTGGACGAACTCCGCATGATCCTTCGCCCCGCTGGGCCATGGAGGCTCAGCCGTCACGTACCTAGCGTTCGAGCCAGTCAGGGAGGTGTGTTGTGATATGCGCCAGCGACTGGTAGTGGTCGGCGGCGGTGCGGCCGGGATGTCCGCCGCGTCCGCTGCCCGGCGGGTCGACCCCGCG
>JAWWOY010000207.1:0-7318 GCA_033851195.1 Kribbellaceae bacterium
GGCTCCTCGTACGGCGCGATGATCGGCTGGGTGTTCTCGACGTCGTGCTCGCTGACCGGGGTGGTGCGCAGGAGCGCCGCGACTTGCTGGCTCGGGATGTCGATCTGGACCGTGGCGACCTCGTCCCAGCGGTCTCGCATGATGCAGTGACCGTGGCGGATGCTCTTGCCGTTCGCCGCAGTGTTGACGCCCCGGACCAAGGCCTGGTACGGCGGTGTCTGCGGGCGGCCGAGGAGCTCAAGAAGCGAGTCGACCTGTTCGCGGGAGCGGAGGCTGAAGGCGAACAGGGTGGTGATCTGCTCCACCAGGCCGGGCAGCTTCAGGATGCTGGCCGGGTCCTGGGTGTCCAGCACCAAGGAGGCGCCGAGAGCACGGCCGACACGGGCGATGTAGTCCAGGAAGCTCGCGCCGTCCGGGGTCTTTGTGAGGAGGTGAACCTCGGGCACGATGACGACCTTGGACCGGCCACGGAACTCACGACGGCCGGTGGTGCGGACCATCCAGGCGAGGCAGCCGCGCAGGCAGGCCATGCCGACCCGCTCGATCGGCGACCAGGATTCGGGCGCCGACTCAGGCGAGGGCAGGGTCAGGCCTGGCATCTGGACCACCCAGAGCCCCGGGTTCGTGGTCAACGACGACAAGCCGCTGGGCGGGCCGGCGACAACGCTGCCGAGACCTGTCTCGACCAGGTCGCGCAGGGCGAAGCCGACTGTGCGGGTGGTCTCAGAGTCCGAAGCGCACAGACGCTGGATGACACCCCACGACGACGGGTCGGGCGACTGAATCTCTGCCCGGGTTGCAGCCATCACCGGCGCCTCCGCAGCGCCGCGGAGGTGCGGCGGGAGCAGCAGCATGAGCTGGGACGGCGCCTGTAGGAGGGCATCGTCCACCGGCAAAACACGGAGCAGGTCCGCAGCGCCAGAGAACTGGGCGGTGATCTCGATGACCGCCGTCGGCACGCCGTACTCGGCGGCTACGGCGGAGACACCTGCTGCATCACCCTTGAGGTCGAGCAGCGGCACCCAAGCACCGGCGAAGGCCGAGTCCAGGCCGCCCATCATCGCGGCGGTGGTCTTTCCTCGACCGGATCGGCCGAGGAACAGAGTCGTGGTCGCGTCACCGAGAGCCGAACCGGCGGCTGCGTCGAAGCGGACCAGGCCGGGTGTGGAACCGGTCAGGTAGCCGATGGCCGGTCCAGTGGCGTCACCGATCGAGGCGCCACCCCAGAACCACGAGCCGAAGAACGCGGTCGACTCGCGGACGTGGCCGAGGTCGGGCACCCGGAGTTGGTCACCCGGCAGCGACTCGAGCCACAGGTCGCGTTGCTCGTCCGCACCGGCCGCCACAGTGATACCTCGGTCGGCGTAGTGCGCGATGACGGCGTCGACGTAGGTGTCGAGGTCCTCGCGGGTGTCGGCACTGACCAGCAACCGGGGATGATCCTCGACCAGGGTCAAGCCGCTGCGGTTGATGTCGCGCTTGACCTCACGCATGATCCGCTCGGTCTCGACGATCTCGTCGGCCGTCTCCTCGGCGGTGCCCTTGGCAGCGGATCGGCGCTGCTCCTTGGCGCTCTTGCGGGTCTCGTCGACCAGGTGGCGGGCCGTCTTCTTGGTCAGCACCCGGAACCGGACGGACGCCTCGACGGTCACGTCGATCTCGCCGCCTTCGTCGTCGATCGCCTTGATCTCGCTCAGCGTGCGCAGCCACTCGCCGCTGCCCGGGGTCTCGAGCTCCTCGGGGAAGTCGGTCATCGCCAGCACGGTCGTGTACGCCGCGATCCGGCCGCGCGAGTCGTAGATCCGGAGATGATCGGTGTAGGGGACGACCCGACCGGCCGTGAGGCGGGCCAGCGAGGCGCCGGTGATCAGGCCGCGGCGAGGTGCGGCGACTGCGCCACGGTGCATCTCCCGGCTGACCAGCCAGGAGATCACCTCGGCCGGTGCGGTGTGGGCGCGCCAGACCGTACTGGCGAGCTGCCGGCCGAGCTTGCGGACCCGCTCGTCCAGGTGTGCGAGCTCACGCGCGCTGACCCGCCAGGACGTCGTACCGAGTGCGTCGCTGATCGAGCCCCGGACCTGTGCGGTGGCTCGTGGGTCGCGGTCACTGAGGTGTACGCCGAGGGCGACATACCGCTCGGGCATCCGCATCTCGTCGATGCGGTCCGCGCGGGTCTGCGCCCAGGCCTCGTGGTCGCCGAGGCGGTAGTGGCCGGCGACGCTGTCGATGTAGTCCTCACCGGTCGAACGGCCCCAGACCACCTTCAGGTGGCTCAGGCGGTCGCCAAGGATGGTCGCCGCGGCACTTACCGCGGCATCCAGGGCGGCGTCCTGTTCGGCCTCGGTGGCGAGGTCGGTGTTGGCGACCGAGATCAGGAACCACGCCTCGGCGTTCCGCTCGGTCACCAGCAGCCCGTCGGCGATCGCGACCAGCCGGGGCGGCGGCAGACCGCGGTCACGGCCGACACCGACCAGGTTCAGGAGCTTGTCAGCGATCTTCATCAGAGCCTCTTCCCCGGCGATGTCCTGCGTTTGACCCGCTGTACGTGGTCCGCCCCCAATAGGCGGGCACGCTGGTTAACCGTGATGTCCGCACCGGCGCGGACTTGTGGGTCAAGCTCAACGACGACCTCGCGCTCCCATTCCGGCGTCACTCTGGCCTTCGCCAGGTTGGCCACCTTCTGGGTTGCGACGCGCTCGCGCCACGGCAGGTACTCGGTTTTGTCCGCGGCGCGGGCGCCCAGCCCGATGATCGGGCGGTGCGACCGCAGCGCGTAGCGGACGGCCAGCGCCCACTCGGTGACGCGGCGGCGACGCTCGTGGTGCTTGCCGGGCCGCCAGCCGAACGCCGTGATCACGAACGGCGGTACGACGTACAGGCTGACCGTGGGTTTCTTGGGGACGCCGATGAAAGGGACGAGGAGCGCGATCCAGACCAGGATGATCACGGCACCGAAGATGATCATCCGGCGACGGGCGCCTTCTCCGAGGTCGACGCCGAGCAGGTCGTACTGCCGGGTCTCGATCTCGAAGTGGTGGGTGAGGGTACGGCCGACACGCATCAGTTAACCTCCGGAGACCAATCCCCAGAACCCCTTGAGGACACTGATCGTCTGGTTGTTGGCGTAGATGAGCCCCCCGACGAGTACACCCGCGGCAATGTGGCCGAACAGCTCGCCCCACTCGCGCTTGAAGTAATGACCGATCGCCCGCAGCACGAGGATGGCGATGAAGATGTTCCCCGCGATGACCAGGACCCAGTCCTTGAAATTCGCGCCCGTAGGGACATTGGTGGCCTGCGGCGCAGCGAGTTCCACCACGCTCGCAAGCATCTGATGAGTCATCATTGCGGTATCTCCCTGGTTGCTGTGGTCATCCGACGGCAGCCACTTGCCATCGCTGAGCTCCGTTCGTGGCGACGGTTCGCCGGAGCGTGAGCGTGTATGTCTGGGCGAGGGTGGTGTCCCCGGTACCGTCCCAGGTGACGGACGCCGTAGCCCGGCGCTCGTCATCGTTTCCGGTGTAGACCTGCCAGTCGGTCAACTGGTCGAGCTTCACCGAGCCGTTCAGGCTTTTGATCGCCGCATCCGGCGCCGTCACGGCGGCAACATTGGCATCGGACTCGGCATAGGCGGTGAAGAAGGCCTCGGCGTCCTGCCGCGTGGCCGCCGTCAGGGTGTCGTCCGGCACACCCGCGTCCGGCATGTTGTCGGGCAGTGCCACCCGCGGATCGGCGACGAACGTCGGCGCACCGCTGACCACCACCCGCCCAGGGGTCCGGGCGACCGGGACCGAGAGGCGGCGCCAACTGGGCTGGGCGAGCACCCAGGTGCGAACACTCTTGGTCCAGGGACGCACCATGATCCGCACGTCCACCTTCGCGGTCACGCCGCCGGGGTCGACCGTCACCTCCCCCGGGTACGCCGCGCCGGTGGTCTGGCGGCCGCGGCCGTTCCAGCCGACTTGCGGGTCGAGTCCGGCAGCCAGGTCCATCGAGATCGCGGCCGGCCGGGAGTCCGGGTTCGCCTCGTCCCAGTTCAGGTAGGCCACCGAGAACCGGGTCGCCACCGCGCGCGCCTCGTCCTTCGGGAAGCCGGAGTCACCGGCCACCACCTTCGCCGAGTTGTTGTCGGGGCGGATCCAGGACCGGACGCCGCTGATCGCCGCGAGGATCAGCACAGCCACCACCAGGCCTCGGAAGAACCGCCGGCCCCAGGTGGTGAAGGACGATTCGTGCTCGGTCGCCCACGGTGTCTGGCCGGGCTCGTTCGGGGGGCGCAACGCCTGCGGTGCCGCGTCTGCTCCGTGCGGGGACCGCTGCTGCAGTCGCTCTGGCGGCCGGTGACCGCTTCCCTGCGAGGGGACCGCCCGCGAGGCCGGCGGCTGGGGACGACGAGGTGGCGCCATGACTCCACCGGAAGCCGGGCCGTGCGGCCCGGGCGCTCCGTACGCCGGCCCTTGCGTCTGGCGAGACGACGGTGTCGCCGGTCCCTCCGGGTGTGCCCACCACTCCGGTCCGGTGTTCTCCGGGCCTCCGTTGCCCGGCTTCTTCGTCCGCCGCCGATCCGACCAGCGCTCACCTTTTGGCGGCAGATTCAGCAAGCTGCGCCACCAAGTCATCTCTACCTGCCCCTCAGAGTGCAATGAAGCGGACAGTAGCCGGAACGATACGGCAAGCAACTGCCCAGCGCGCGATCCGAACACCGGATCCGGCTGGTCCATCGCTCGCCGCAGTCATACTGTTACCCGCTATCCGGTCAGCCGCACCCAGGCCGCTGAAGCGTGACACCTTCGGTACCGTCGCCATAGCTCCTCTCCCATGCCCTCGTCCTGCTCGACGAGGCAGCGCAAACCATGCCACACAGTTCTGACAGGTTCACTGACCGCTTCAAAATCCATGCGAAGAACTATGGTAGAGACCGCACCCAACCGATCACGCATAGTGACTATTTCCTTGGTGTGTCGAACTGTGGGAAAACCCTCTCCCGGCTTGGGGTCAACGATTAGGCTCGGTCGAGTAACCGGCACACCTCTGAGAGGACAAGCATGGAGACACGTCGACTCGGCCGTCTGGAGCATCAGAGCTCGGTACTGATCTACGGCGCCGCTTCGTTGGGCGGTGTCGACCAGGATCGCGCCGACGCCTCGATCCAGGAGGCACTCGACGCTGGCATCAACCACTTCGACGTCGCGGCAGACTACGGCGATGCCGAGTTGCGACTCGGCCCACGGATGCCGGAGATCCGCGACCGCATCTTCCTGGCCAGCAAGACCGGTCGCCGCACGTACGACGAAGCCTGGGCCGAGATCAACCGGTCGCTCGAGCGGTTGCAGACCGACCGGCTCGACCTGATCCAGATGCACGCGGTCTGCGATCTGGAGAACCTGGACCTGGTCACCGGCAAGGGCGGGTCGCTCGAGGCCGCTATCCGGGCCAAGGAGGAGGGCATGGTCGCCGCGATCGGCATCACCGGCCACACCGCGGCCGCGCCGTCGGTGCACACCGAGGGTCTGCGGCGGTTCGACTTCGACAGCGTGCTGACGCCGTTGAACTACCGGCTGTCCACCGACCCGGCGTACGCCGATGACTACGCGGCGCTGGTCGAGGCCGTCAAGGCATCGGATGCGGCGCTGATGACGATCAAGATGATCGCCAGGCGGAACTGGCAGGAGGGCGAGGAGAAGTCCTACGACACCTGGTACCGGCCGTTCGACGAGCAGCGCTACATCACCGCGGCTATTGCCTGGCTGCTGAACGGGCACCCCGAGATCACCGGACTGGCGACGGCAGGCGAGACCCGGCTGCTGCGACAGATGGTGACCGCTGAGCGCGAGCGGGCCGACCTCAGCGCCGAGGACGCGGCGGCGATCCTGGGCGAGGTGCAGGACTACGCCTCACCGTTCGTGGACATGCCGATCTGACCGTTCGGACGGGCAGCTGATGGAACACTTGACGACCGTTCGCTGTTGACATCAGTGAATTCGTCTACATTCGGAGGTCGTAGTGGCAACGGTCGAGCTGTCCCAGCAGAACTTCGACGAGGTCGTCGGTTCCGATGGGCTCGTTCTGGTGGATTTCTGGGCGGAGTGGTGTGGCCCGTGCAAGATGTTCGGACCGGTTTACGAGAAGTCGTCCGACCAGCACCAGGACATCACTTTCGGCAAGGTGGACACCGAGGCCCAGGTCGAGCTGGCCCAGGCCTTCCAGATCCGCTCGATCCCGACGCTGATGGCGGTGCGTGACGGCGTGGTGCTGTATTCGCAGCCGGGCGCGCTGCCCGCGGCCGCCCTCGAGGACCTGATCGGCCAGCTCCGCGCGGTCGACATGGAAGAGATCCGCGCCGAGATCGCCAAGCACGAGGCCGAGCACGGCTCAGAGTCGCACACTCACTGAGCCTGCGGCCACTCAGGAACAACAAGAGCGCCGGGCACTTCCCCTGATCGGGAAGCGCCCGGCACTCTGTAGCTGCACCGGCCCCCGTGGCCCAGTGCGACTTCCCGCCCTAGCGGAGCGGGTCAAACGGGGCCAACTCGGCCGGACGGCGGCCGGTGGTGATGGTGTGGGCCAGCAGTTGGCCGGTGATCGGTCCGAGAGTCATGCCCCACATCCCGTGCCCACCAGCCGCGAACACGCGCGGCGAGGAAGTCGCGCCGATCAGGGGTAGGCCGTCCGGGGTGCACGGGCGCGGGCCGACCCACTCGAAGGTGCGAGCGTCCAGGTCGGCATCGCGCAACAGCGGCCGGGCGGCCTCGACGATGGCGTCGATGCGGCGCGGGTCCAGCTTGGCCTCGGGCTTGCGGAACTCCATCATCCCGGCGACCCGGAGCCGCGCGCCGATCGGCGTGCAAGCGATCCGCTGGGCCGGGAAGTACATTGGACCGGCCGGCACGTGCGCGATCGGGACACTGAAGCTGTAACCACGACCGGCCTGTACGACGGTCTTGACGCCGAACCGCCGGGCCAGATCGCCGAGCCAGGCGCCGGTCGCCATCACGACGGCGTCGTACTGCTGGCTCTCGCCGTCGGCGGTGACGATGCGGACACCGCGGATCTCGTCGACCACGTCGGCCACGTTGGCGTTCGGGATGATCTCGCCGCCGCGGGCGACAACGGAATCGGCCAGCATCTGGACGTACTCGCCAGGGTTGATGAAGCGCTGGCCGTGCAGCCGGATGGCTGCGCCGATGGCGTCGGACAGCGACGGCTCGATCTCGCGGGCGTCAGCACCGGAGATGGCCTCGAACTCGATGCCCTGGCCGGCGGCGTGGATCTGCTCGATCTCCTCCAGCAGCACGGTCCGTTCGGCCTCGGTCCGGTA
>JAWWOY010000234.1:0-5483 GCA_033851195.1 Kribbellaceae bacterium
GGCATGCTGAACACCCGCTGGGCATTGCTGATCCCGAGCGCGATCGGCGTCTGGCAGGTGATCATCGCGCGGACGTTCTTCCGCAGCACCATTCCGGACGAGCTGTACGAGGCGGCGACGCTGGACGGCGCGAGTGACCTGCGGTTCCTGTGGTCGGTCGTGCTGCCGCTGTCCAAGCCGATGCTGGCGGTGATCGCGCTGATGTATGCGATCTACCAGTGGAACTCCTATTTCGACGCTCTGGTCTACCTCAAGGACACGAGTCTCTACCCGCTACAGATCGTGCTCAGGAACATCCTCATCCAGAACCAAATTTCCGACCCCTCGAAGGATGTGGCGCAGCAACTACAGGCGCAGCAGTTGGCCAACGTCCTGAAGTACGCACTCATCGTCGTCTCGAGCCTGCCTGTATTGATCATCTATCCGTTCATCGCCCGCCACTTCACGAAGGGCGTGATGGTCGGCGCCGTCAAGGGCTAAGTAGTCATCCACGATTGAAAGGAACCATGGCAATGCGCTCGATCAAGAGCAAAGTGGCTTTGATAGCGGTGGCCACCGCATTAGCAGTAGCGGGATGTAGTGGGGGCACTAAGAACACCGCCGCGGGTGTCAAGCCTCAGATGACTGCAGACGGCAAGGTCATCATCGACACCATGTCGCCGGCTGACCAAGACACGAACATGGACACGAACCAGGTCACGAAGATCATGAGTGACAAGTTCAAGATCCAGTTCAAGTGGCAGACCACCACCCAGGATGGTGCGGCGGCCAAGGAGAAGCGCCAGATCGCGCTTGCCAGCGGCGACTACCCGCAACTGTTCTTCCTGATCCCGTGGGTCGACGCGTTCACCCAGGCCGAGGTCCTGAAGCTGGGCTCGCAGGGCGTCGCGCTGCCACTCGAGGGCCTGATCAAGGACTACGCGCCGAACATCCAGAAGGCGCTGGACTCGAACAAGACGTACAAGGAGATGTCGACCGCGCCCGATGGTCACATCTACGCGTTGCCGCAGTGGGCCGACTGCTTCCACTGCACCTACCCGGACAAGTTGTGGATCAACAGCACCTGGCTGAAGAAGCTGCACCTGCAGATGCCGAAGACGACCGAGGAGCTGCGGACCGTCCTGGAGGCGTTCAAGACCAAGGACCCGAACGGCAACGGCAAGGCCGACGAGATCCCGATGACCACCGACCCGCAGGACAGCAGCCTGATCGCCTACCTGATGGGCGCTTTCGCCTTCGACCCGGTCGGCGCGAACAACGGCGTCCGGTCGCTGCTTACGCTGAACGGCGACAAGGTCACCACTCCGGTCAACTCGGACGCGTGGAAGCAAGGCCTGACCTACATCCACTCGCTCTACAAGGAGGGCCTGATCGACCCGGCCTCCTTCACCCAGAACGCCGCTGCCCTGCAGGCGATCGGCAACAACCCGAAGGCAGTCCAGATCGGCTCGGCGCCACTGCTGTATCCGGGCATTTTCGTCCAGCTGGGCGCGAAGGACGGGCGTGACAAGCAGTACGACGCCGCGCCGCCGCTGACCGGTCCCGATGGCAAGAGCTACACCGGCTACAACAACCCGACCTCGACCGGCTACACCTTCATGCTGACCAACAAGGCCAGCAAGGAGGCTCAGGTCGCCGCGATCAAGATGCTGGATTACATCTACACCGACGAGGGCCAGCGCATCGGCAACATGGGCCCGGAGGGCGTCGGCTGGACCAAGCCCGGTCCCGGCGACGTCGCGCTGGACACGAGCGTCAAGCCGCAATATAAGCCGAAGAACGCCGCGGACCACCCGAAGAACCTGTCGTGGGGCGCCCTCGCGCAGTACAACAACACACTCGCGTTCCGCAACGCACAGGCCGTGCCGACCGACATCTACTCCGAGGCCGGTCTCGAGCGGCGGCTGTTCCAGGCGACCGAGCAGTACAAGGGTCACGAAGATAAGGCGCAGGTCTTCCCGACCACCTCGGTCTGGCCGGACCCGAGCCTCAGCGGTGAGCTGGCCACCCTGCAGACCAACCTCCAGAACTACGTCAACCAGAACCAGTTGGCCTTCATCACCGGGCAGAAGGACATCAACACCGGCTGGGATACGTACGTGAAGGGTCTCGACAGCACCGGTATGACGCGTTACCTGCAGATCCAGCAGCAGGCGTACGACAAGTACAAAAAGGGCGGGAAGTAACAAGTAAATGCAGGTCACTCATGCCGAAGTACACCGCGTCACCCTCCCGGCCCCACAGCCGGCCTTCTCCTGGCGGAAGGGCCTGCTCGGGTCGGGGGGCGACGGGGACGGGGCGGTGCTCCGGCTGGGCACGGACGAGGGCGTCGAAGGTGTCGCCCTCGTCTCCCACCCCGGCGCCTACGCCGCGCTGAACCTGCTCGTCGACAGGGTCCTCCGCGAGGAGCTTGTCGGGCAGGACCCCCTCCAGCGCGAGTGGCTGTGGCACCGGGTCTGGGAGATCGACCGTACCGAGGAGCTGCCGCTGTGGCTCCTCGGTACGGTCGACACCGCCCTCTGGGATCTGGCCGGGCGCCACGCAGGCCTGCCGAGCTGGCAGGTGATGGGTGGCTTCCGGACCAGCATCCCGGCCTATGCCTCGACGACCACGTTCGCCAGCGTCGAACAGTTCCTGAGTGTCGCCGACCAGTGCCTGGCGCTCGGCTATCGCGGCATCAAGCTGCACGCTTTCGGTGACGCCCGCAAGGACGCCGCGCTCTGCCTGGCCCTTCGCGAGCATGTCGGTGACGACCTGCCGCTCATGTACGACGGCTCGGCCGGCTTTGATCTGCCGGACGCCATCTACCTAGGCCGGGCGCTCTCCGAGGCCGGGTACCTCTGGTACGAGGAGCCGATGCGCGAGTTCAGCATCTCGGCGTACGCCGCGTTGCAGAAGTCCGTGCAGGTCCCACTGCTCGTCGCCGAAACGTCCGACGGTGCCCACATGAACAGCGCGGACTTCATCGCCGCGGGTTGTGCGACGTGGGGCGTGCGCGCGAGTGCCAAGCTGCGCGGCGGCATCACGGGCGCCCTCCGGACCGCACATCTCGCGGACGCCTTCCGGGTCCGTGCCGAGGTGCACAGCCCGGAGATCCCGAGTCGGCACCTGTGCATGGCCATCTCCAACACCACCTACTTCGAGTCGATCGTCACGTCGGACCCGATCCGGCGGCCCGACGAGATCACCCCGGACGGGATGCTGCTGGCACCCACCGGCCCCGGCATCAGCCTGCCGGGAACCCTCGACCTTCCTTCACCCCTCCAGCCCTATGCCGAGGTTTTTTGATGTCGCACGAGCTCTGGTTCACCACTCCGGCCCCTGACTGGTTCGAAGCGCTCCCGGTTGGCAACGGCCACCTTGGCGCCAAGGTCTTCGGCCACGTCGAGAATGAGCGGATCGCGCTCAACCTCGACGATGTCTGGTCGGGCGAAGGCCCGCGGCAACTGAAGGACACCGGCGGCCCAGAGGTGCTGGCCGACATCCGCCAGTTGCTTCTGGTCGAGGGCGACCAGCTGGCCGCGACCCAACGCTCGCGTGCATTGCAGGGCCCGCTGGTCGAGTCCTTCCAACCCCTCGGCGACCTGCTGGTCACCGACCTTGCCGCGGGCGTGCCGGTGGAGGACTACCGGCGCAGCCTCGAGCTACGCCAGGGCGTCGTGTCCATCGGCTACACCCGCGGGGGAGTGCGCTACTCGCGCGAGACCTTCGTGTCCACGCCGGACCAGGTGATGGTGTGGAGCATCAGCGCCGACGCGCCCGGCGCAATCGACGTACGGGTCGGTCTGACCAGCGACCACCCTGTCCGCGCCTCCCTGGTCGACGGTACGACGGCCGCGATCACCGGGCACGCTCCGTCGGACCTGACCATCGAGTACCGCACCAGCCCTGACCCGATCCAGTACCGCGATGGGCACGGCATCGGCTTCGGCGTCGCGATGCGCGCTTATGCCGATGGCGGCACGCTGGAGGCGGACGAGAACGGCTTCGTCGTGCGTGGCGCCGACAGCCTGACCATCGTCCTGGCCGCGGCAAGCACCTTCGCCGGCTGGTCTTCCAAGCCCGGCTCGAACCCGAATGTCGCGCTGGACGAGTCGCTCCGGCTTCTCGATGCGGCGGGTGTCGAGAAGCTCCGCCAGCGTCACCTCGACGAACACCAGGCGATGTACGACCGGGCCGAGTTCACGCTGGCGTCACCTGCGGAGCTCGCGCAGAAGCCGACCGCCGAGCGGATCAAGCTGGTCGCTGCCGGGGGCAACGATCCCGGCCTGGCCGCCCTGCTCTTCGCCTTCGGCCGGTATCTGCTGATGGGCTCGTCCCGGCCTGGTACGCAGGCGGCCAATCTGCAGGGCATCTGGAACCAGGACCGCCGTCCGATGTGGGCGAGCGACTGGACCAACAACATCAACACCCAGATGAACTACTGGCCCGCCGAAGTCACCGGACTGAGCGAGTGCGTCGAGCCGCTGGTCGGGCTGGTCTCGGACCTCGCCGAGGCAGGCCAGGAAACCGCCCGCATCCTGTACGGTGCACCGGGCTGGGTGTCGCACCACAACGCAGACATCTGGTGCGCGACCTGGCCCGTCGGCGAAGGTGACGATGACCCGGTCTGGGCTATGGCGGCGACCTGCGGTGTCTGGCTCTCGGCGCACTTGATGGAGCACTACCGGTTCAACCCGGACCTGGACTATCTGCGCGACCAGGCCTATCCGGTGCTCGCCGGTGCGGCCGAGTTCATGCTGGCGATGCTGGTCGAGGATGCCGAGGAGAGGCTGCAGTTCGTCCCGTCCACTACGCCGGAGCACCACTTCATCCTGCCCTCCGGTGAGAAGGCCTCGGTCGATCTCACCACCACGTTCGACATCTGGTTGCTCCGGGAACTGTTCGCCAACGTGCTGGAGGCGGAGGACCAGCTCGGCCTCTCGTCGGCGCTGGCCGAACGGATTCGTGCGGCGGTCCCGCGGCTTCCGCAGATTCCGATCGCCCCGGACAACCGGCTGATGGAATGGCCGACCGACTGGCAACCGTCCGAGCCGGACCACCGCCACCAGTCACACCTGTACGGCCTGTACCCGGGCACCGAGATCGACCCGGTCCGTACGCCGGAGTGGGCTGCCGCTGCCCGCGGATCCCTCGACGTACGGACAGCAACTGGTACGCCGGGAGGTTGGACCAGCGCCTGGTTGATCGCCCTGTGGGCAAGGCTGTTCGAACCGGAGAAGGCCGCGGCGATGGTCCGCCATTATCTGGCCACGCTGGCGGGAGACAACCTGCTGAATCGCGGCTCGGGCATCTTCCAGATCGACGCCAACCTGGGCATGACCGGGGGAATCGCCGAGCTGCTGATCCAGAGCCACACTGACGTCATCCGGCTCCTGCCGGCACTTCCCTCGGAGTGGCCGGACGGGTCCTTCCGCGGGCTGCGCGCCAGGGGCGGCCTGAGCTTCGACGTGCAGTGGCAGGCCGGCCGTATTACCGCAGCC
>JAWWOY010000249.1:0-5381 GCA_033851195.1 Kribbellaceae bacterium
CTCCTTGAGCTCCGGCATCACGCTCAGGCTCGCCTCGGCGACCTGCCGGTCGATCGCGAAGTTGTCCTTGCCATTGAGCATCACGTCGTAGACGCGGGCCGCCGTCGGCACCCCGAGGTCCAGGCCGACGGTCTCTGGGTCGACCGGTACTTCGCTGTCGGAGGACATGGACAACTCGCTTCTCCTCGCCGTGTGCGGATCGCGGGCCATCGTAGCCGTTCCGCTACCCGGTGTCACTGAGGCTGCGAACTCCGGGTGGTGGACGGCGGACTCCGCTACTTGACGGCACCTGGCGTTCGCCGAATGGGGGGCCACGGCCGGGCCACGACGGACCAGGCTGCCCTCCACTGGCTTAGTCCCGGTGGATCGTGGGCCGAAGTAGTAGTCGAGCACGGCGCGCTCCCGCCGAGGCTCTGCGCCTTGTATGGCGGGACTTCCAGCCGGACGCCGGTGCCGGTGGTCGCCGTGGCGCTCGGCGTGGCTCCGAAGATGCGCGCCGAACCGCTAGTGCTGATCCCGTAGCCACCGGTGAGCTGGCCGGCGGTGTTCTTGCGAACGTACGACATCGAGCGTTCCCGAGGCAGGGTCGCCGACTGGGCGTCGTCGCGGCGCTCGGCGATCAGGGTGGTGACGTCGAACAACGTGCGGTCGAGCCGTCCGGACAGTACGTCGGCCGAGGCGGCGGACGGGATAACGAAGGTGTGGCCGCCGGAGTAGCTGGTGACGGCGCAATCGGAGCGGCTGCCCTGGTCCGGCTCGAACGAGATCTGCTCGGGCTGGCCGGGTCGTGAGGTGACCCGGAGTTGTGTTTCGAGCTGGATCGAATAGTCCGAACCCTGAGTTGTCCCTTGGTTGCGCCCTTAGTGTCCCGTGAGGGCCACTAGAGTTGAGCGGAATGGACTCAACTCTGGATAAGTTGTGTCTGGTGACTTGTTGTTGAGCTGAAAGGCTGGAAGCAGATGGATGTTCAGCGGTTGACGACGCTGGCCCGGGAAACCCTGTCGGTCGCGATCCGTCAGACATCCGCGGCGGGCAACCCGACCGTGGAACCGATTCACTTGCTCTCGGGGTTGCTGGCGCAGCCCGAGGGGACCACGATCGGCCTGCTCGAGGCGGCCGGTGCTGACCTCAACGCCATCCGCCGTCGGACGGCGGAGCAACTCGCCCGGCTGCCGAAGGCGAGTGGCGGCAGCGTTCAGGCGCCGAGCCTGTCCCCGCAGACCACCGATGTGCTGAACCAGGCGGAGCAGCGGGCCCTCGGCCTGGGCGACGAGTACGTCTCTACCGAGCACTTGCTGATCTCACTGGCCACCGTCGACGGCGCCGCGAAGACCGCGCTCGGCGTGACCCCGGATGCGTTGCTGCAGGCGTTCGACGCCGCGCGCGGCAACCGGCGGATTACCTCGCCCGAGGCTGAAGGAACCACCAAGACGCTGGAGAAGTACGGCGTCGACCTGACCGAGGGCGCCCGTGACGGCAAGCTCGACCCGGTCATCGGCCGGGACTCCGAGATCCGCCGCGTCGTCCAGGTGCTGTCCCGCCGGACGAAGAACAACCCGGTGCTGATCGGTGAGCCCGGCGTCGGTAAGACCGCGGTGGTGGAAGGACTGGCCCAGCGCATCGTCGCGGGCGACGTACCGGAGTCTCTGCGCGGCCGCCGGCTGATCAGTCTGGACCTCGCCGCGATGGTCGCCGGCGCGAAGTACCGCGGTGAGTTCGAGGAGCGGCTGAAGACCGTGCTGACGGAGATCAAGGAATCCGAAGGCCAGATCATCACCTTCATCGACGAACTGCACACGGTCGTCGGTGCCGGCGCGTCCGGCGACGGCGCGATGGACGCCGGCAACATGCTGAAGCCGATGCTGGCCCGTGGCGAACTGCGAATGATCGGCGCCACCACGCTGGACGAGTACCGGACCCGGATCGAGAAGGACCCGGCCCTGGAGCGCCGGTTCCAGCAGGTCTTCGTCGGCGAGCCCAGTGTCGAGGACACGATCGCGATCCTGCGCGGCCTGAAGGAGCGCTACGAGGCGCACCACAAGGTCGCCATCTCCGACAGTGCGCTGGTCGCCGCCGCAGCGCTGTCCCACCGCTACATCAGCGGTCGGCAGCTGCCCGACAAGGCGATCGACCTGGTCGACGAGGCAGCTTCGCGGCTGCGGATGGAGATCGACTCATCCCCGGTCGAGATCGACTCGCTCCGGCGGACGGTCGACCGGCTGAAGATGGAGGAGCTGGCGCTGTCCCGCGAGGCAGACGCCTCCAGCCAGGAGCGGCTCGGGAGGCTGCGGGCCGACCTGGCTGACCGCGAGGAGGAGCTGCGCGCCCTCGAAGCCCGCTGGGAGAAGGAGAAGTCCGGCCTGAACCGGGTCGGTGAGGTCAAGGAGCGGATCGACGAACTCCGGGGCCAGGCCGAACGCGCCCAGCGCGACGGCGACCTGGAGACCGCGGCTCGCATCCTGTACGGCGAGATCCCCGAGCTGACCAAGGAGCTCGAGGCGGCGGACGCGGAACCTGCTGTCGAAGGCCCGGACGCGATGGTGAACGAAGAGGTCGGGCCCACCGAGATCGCCGAGGTGATCGCGATGTGGACCGGCATCCCGACAGGCCGACTGCTCGAGGGTGAGACCGGCAAGCTGCTCCGGATGGAAGACGAACTGGGGCGCAGACTCGTCGGCCAGCGCGAAGCGGTGAAGGCCGTCAGCGACGCCGTCCGCCGAGCCCGCGCGGGCGTCTCCGACCCGGACCGCCCCACAGGTAGCTTCCTGTTCCTCGGCCCGACCGGCGTCGGCAAGACCGAGCTGGCCAAGGCGTTGGCGGACTTCCTGTTCGACGACGAGCGGGCGATGATCCGGATCGACATGTCCGAGTACGGCGAGAAGCACAGCGTCTCCCGGCTCGTCGGCGCACCGCCCGGGTACGTCGGTTACGAGGAAGGTGGCCAGCTCACCGAAGCGGTCCGGCGTCGCCCGTACTCGGTAATCCTGCTCGACGAGGTGGAGAAGGCCCACCCCGAGGTCTTCGACATCCTGCTGCAGGTGCTGGACGACGGCCGGCTGACCGACGGCCAGGGTCGTACGGTCGACTTCCGCAACGTGATCCTGGTGCTCACCAGCAACCTCGGCTCGGCGTACCTGGCGGACATGTCGATCGACGACTCGCTCAAGCGTGACCAGGTGATGAGCGTGGTCCGGCAGGCGTTCAAGCCGGAGTTCATCAACCGGCTGGACGAGATCGTGCTGTTCGACGCGCTCGGCAGCGAGGAGCTGACCAAGATCGTCGGCCTGCAGATCAAGGCGCTGGCCGCCCGCCTGGCCGACCGCAGAATCACCCTGGACGTCGGCGAGGACGCGATGGAGTGGCTGGCGATGACCGGCTACGACCCGGTGTACGGCGCCCGGCCGCTGCGCCGGCTGGTCCAGTCCGCGATCGGCGACGAGTTGGCCCGCGGCCTGCTGTCCGGCACGATCCGCGACGCAGACACCGTCCACGTCGGCCTCAACGAGGCGAAGGACGCCCTCGACGTCACCACCGCCTGATCCCACTCCTTACGTCCGAAGGATCTTGCGTTATAGCGCAAGGTTCTTCGGACGTTGTGGGATCTGGGAGGATCGGGGGGAGAAGAGAGAAGAGAAGAGAAGAGGCGCGGGTGGAGAGTGGACGGGAGGATGTTGGCGATGAGTGAACAGTATGGCGGCGAACCCGACCATCCGGGGCCGTACCAGGGCCAGGGGGTCTTCGGGTCCGACCCGGGCCAGCAGCCTGGCGGTCCCGGGCCCTACAGCGGGCCTGGTCCTTTCGGGCAGCGGCCGAATCCGTACGCCTACCAGCCGGTGCCGACGGCGCCACCTCGTCAGGTCACCGTCGCCATGGTGACCTGCCTGGTACTCGGTGGTTTCTGCGCCATCTTCGGACTGTGGGCGCTGACCGCGTCCGAGGCAGACATCACCGGCTTGATGCCCACCGTCGAGGGGGCCGCCGTCACCCCGCGCATGCTGGCCGTGGTCGGGCTGCTCTGCGCGGCGTTCTACATCGTGCCGGCGCTGTTCCTGCGCAAGGGCCGCGGCTGGGCCCGGATCATGGTCATCGTGCTCGCGGCCTTCGGCATCGTGGGCGGTCTGAGCTCGCTCCCGGCCGGCATCCTCGGCCTGGCCGTGCACGTGACCCTGCTGGTGATGATGCTGCAACAGCCCACCAAAACCTGGTTCCTCAGCGTCCGCCGCTAACGCCACCGCCGCCGACCGCGAGTGTCCCGTGAGGGCGGTCCTTACGAGCCACGCGGGAATAACTGACCGGCCGGGCTACAACCTGAGGCGTCCGGCGTTCTTAAGGGATCGTCCTCGGGAGGCCTCCGAGCAACTCACCGACGTCCGGTACGACGCACTGGCGACGAAGCTGTGAGGCCGTCGGATATCACCATGTCAGGCATCTCCTGGCAGCAGCCGGCTGATCTGCCCAGTGTTCACCGAGGTTGTCCCCGGCGCTGCTGCTGTGTACTGACACTGACGGGGCAGGCCCAGCCCCGGACTGCCCGCACCTGCCCTGTGGATGGCGCGCACGGTGAGGTCCCGACTGCTGCAGAATCCGGGGATGCGCAGAACGACCTCGCCGGATTCGGCCGGATTCACCTTGTCTGCTTGGGTAGACGAGTCGGTGATCGTCGGCGGTGATGAGCGTCCGGGGGCGTATACCCTCGCTGCGGTCCTGGCAGATCCGCTGGCCTGTGAAGATCTCCGAGGTGCGCTGCGAACTTTGACAGCTAGGCGCATGGTTCGTCTTCACTGGGTCGCGGAATCGGCCAAGCGTCGCGATCTAATCGCTCAGGTGATCAGTGGCATGGACGTCGCGGCGATAGTCACAGTCGGATCGCCAGTACAGAGGTTGAAGCAGGAACGGGCCCGCAGATGCTGCCTCGAACGCCTGCTGTACGAGCTGGACCTGCTCGGCGTCTCTCAGGTGTGGCTCGAGTCGCGGGCGCCGGCACAGGATCAGCGCGACCTGAGACTGATCGACAGCGCGCGCGGCAAAGGTCTGATCTCGCGTGGGATGTCGGTGGACTTCGCCCGGCCGATGCAGGAGCCGATGCTGTGGCTTCCGGATGCCGTCGCGGGTGCAGTGACGGCATCGAACCTGGGTGAACCCAGGTGGCTGGTTGCGATGTCCGAGATAGTCACGCACTACGTGGTCGTGATCCGCTGAAACGCGAAAGCTGGGCCCCGTCATCCGGCGGGAATCCCAGCTTCACTTCTCCCCAAGCAGCACCTGGCGAGCTGGGTTCATCATCGCACACGCGGGGGAGGGTGTCATGCGTTGTCCCCAGGGTTCATCCGGAAGCGCGAAAGCTGGGTCCCATCCTCCGGTGGGGTGCCCAGCCTCACTTC
>JAWWOY010000250.1:0-2992 GCA_033851195.1 Kribbellaceae bacterium
AGCGCAACCTTGGCGCCGAGTTCGGCGAACCCGACGGCAGTTGCCGCGCCGATCCCGCTGCTCGCTCCGGTGACGAGGACGACCTGATCCGTGAAGTCGAGGAAAGTCATGCCCCTATCCTCCCCTCACGGAACATTAGGCTGACCAGGTGTCGACTCCTCTGGCGATCGTCTGGCCGGGACACTGATCGCCCTGTACGCCGCCTGGCCCGCGGGCCTGGCTGCACGCCTCGCCATGAAGCGGTCCGCGGCTGGGGACTCGGCGGTAGCCTCGACGAATGGGTTACGACCTGAGAAAGCTTGACCTGCGCCGCTGGCGCGTTGCTGATGCGCTGAGGCTGACGGCTGCGCACCAGGACCCAGACATGGCAACTCAGGGCGGCATCCACGACACGGCGACCGCGGTGGACTGGATCGGCCGGGTCGCCGATCTCGACAACGGTCATGTGTACGCCGTCGCGGATGCGGAGGACCACCCGATCGGCTGCGTCGGTGTGACGAACATCGACCGGCATCAGGTCGGCTGGACCTGGTATTGGACCGTGGCCGAGGTCCGTGGCCAAGGTGTCGCCCGCGATGCACTCCGGGCGCTGGTCAACTGGGCGCACCACGACGCGGGGCTGTACCGGCTGGAACTAGGTCACCGAACGAACAATCCGGCCTCCTGCGGGGTCGCTGCCAGCGCAGGCTTCCTGGTCGAGGGACTCGAACGGGGGCGCCTGAGCTACGACGGCGTCCGCCACGACGTCGAACGCCACGCCCGGCTGGCCGCTGACCCCCTCGCCGCTCCAGCCCGCCCGGTCTCCATCACCACCGGCTCCGCTGAGCTGCCCGTGGCCGATCCGGGCTGGAAGGGCAACAGCGCCCGGGCCGACTGAACGCTGTACTGGAAACTGCCGAGCCGTGCTCCTCGGCGGCGTACGACGCGGCCCTCGCGACTACGTCGGCCAGCAGATCACGCTGGACACAGTGCCCGCCTAGTCAGACTCGGCTGGCGACACCTCGCGGTGCTCGCGTTGCATCTGCTGTCAACTCAACAGCTCTCTTCGACGACGAGCATCGACCGCTGCTGATCGTCCTTGAATTCGGCGGCAACGAAGTCCGAATAGTCCTGTGGGGAAGCGGTGCGACTGCCCTTGAGATACGGGCGGATCTTCGACAGGAACTCGTCCCGGTCCTCTGCCGATACATCACGGACATCGCTGAGATAGAGGTGCAAGACGCGGACGTGCCGATCGCGGATCAGATGTTCGACGCGGGTTACCGTTGGGATGCCCCCGCGCTTACGCCACCGGACGCCGTCTGGATCCAGGTACTCGCGATCTCTGATCGGCGAGGAGATCAACTCCGAACGGGAGGAGGCCGGCTCGCCCAGATCGGCAACGGTCTCGGCGAAGGTCTCCCCGTCAGTTCGCTTGCGCTTTTGCCCCATCCGCCATTGATCGCCGATCGGACGGCGTCAGTGGTCCCCGTGCCCGACAGACGAATACGTCATAAGCAAGGATGTCCGTGTGGTGTGGCCTCAAGGAATTCTGCTGGACTTCTACGGGACCGTCGTCGACGAAGACGATCCGGTGATCACCTCTATATGCCGGGCGGTCTATGAGAAAGCCACGACTGGTCATCCTGCCGGCCCCGGCGCGGTCGGTGAGTACTGGTCGGGAGTCTTTGCCGATGCATGCAAGGCCGCCGCCGGACCTACCTTCACCAGTCAACGAATCCTGGAACACCGATCCCTCCAGGACACAGCCAGCCATTTCGGCACGGACCTCGACCTGGACTCGCTCAGCAAGCAGATCTTCGCTTACTGGCAGCGACCTCCGCTCCTGCCAGATGCCGTGGATTTTCTGGCCGCGATGAATCGTCCGGTCTGCATCGTGTCGAACATCGACCGGCAGGACCTCGACGCCGCGATTGCCCACCATGACATTCGAGTCGACCTCAGCGTCACCAGTGAGGACGTCCGCGCCTACAAGCCGCGGCCGGAGCCCTTCCGACTCGCACTTGACCTGCTTGGCCTCAACCACGACGACGTACTGCATGTTGGAGACTCATTGTCCGGCGATGTGACCGGCGCCAATGCGCTCGGTATCCCCGTGGCCTGGGTCAATCGAAAAGGCAGGCGACGCCCGCCAACGAGCCGGCTTGCCCACGAGGTGCCCGACTTGGCAGCACTCGCGCGAGCGCTGAAGTAGACCAGACGAGAACTGTCGGACGCTTGCGCCTCTCGTCAACTTTGCCAGTAGTCGGACGGCGGCTGCAGAACTCGTTGCCGTCTGGATCCGCAAGAATGTGCCAGATCCACCCTGCTTCGGTGATCGGTTGCTCGGTCACCAAAGATGCACCCGCGTTCAGAACCCGCTCGACTTCGGATGCCAGGTCTGTCGTACGCAGGTCGAGGTGTAGGCGGTTCTTCGCCAACTTCTGGTCGGGCACGCGCTGCAGGAGGATCTCGCAACCTCTGCCGTCGGCGGGGACCAAGGTCTGGTAGACCTTGCCCGCGGATCCTTCTCGTAGGTAGCCGAGAGCATCCGTCCAGAAGTCCGCCGAGCGGTCTAGGTCGGCGCAGTCGATCACGATGACCAGTTCGCCGCCTCGGTAGCGTTGCGACGTACGGGAATGCTCCGGCATCCCCGCAGCCTACTGGGGGTTGCGACCTGCCGGACTCTGCTTGGGGCGGGCCGGAATGTCGGAGGGTGGTGGAAGGGTCGAGCGATGACGTCGCTTCGGATTGCCATCGCTCAACCGACCATCACGGCGGACGCCCGTGAGAACGGCCGGAAGGTTCGCCGACTGATGCGGGAGGCTGCTGCGGAGCAGGCCCGCTTGGTGCAGTTCCCCGAAGGCCTGCTGTCTGGGTACGCTGAGGAACAGATTGAGGACTGGAACGCCGTGGACTGGGCTGCTGTCCGGGAAGAGTTCGAGCAGATCATCGCGCTGGCAGCGGAACTGGAACTGTGGGTCCTGCTCGGTTCCGCACATCCGTTGACTCC
>JAWWOY010000289.1:0-4115 GCA_033851195.1 Kribbellaceae bacterium
AGGAGCTGGACCACCAGGGCCCGGACGCTCAGCGGCTGATCCGTCGCGCGGTGATCGCGGTCAGCAACGGCCCGGGCGACGTGAACAAGGACGTCGAGAAGCAGCTCCGCCCGTACTTCGAGAGCCGCGCGGCCGCGGTGATCGACATCCCGACGGACGCCCACATCGCCGCCGAGGGCCCACTGGACCACTCATCCCTACAGCCGGCCACCCGCCGGGCCGCGCTCGAACTCGCCGCCAAGGTCGCCGAGCAGATCACCATCGCTCTCAACGTCCCCCGCTGACCGACCCGAGATCCGTATACCCAATTGGGTACAGAAAGTCCCAGCTAGGTAGACGGATTCGGTCGGGTCAGGCGTCGCGGCGTTGGAGGAGTTTGGTGCCCAGGTAGAGGGCGCCTGCTGCCCAGGCGACCAGTACGGCGAGGCTGAGGGCTGGGGTGATGGGGTCGGTGGTTCCGGTCAGGAAGTTCTGGCCCGCGCCACCCGGCAGGAGTGCGGCGATCCAGATGAGGATCCTGAATCCGCTCTGGGCGAGCATCATCGGGGCCACCATCAGCAGCAGGAACGCAGCCGTGAGTGTGCCGGCGGCGCTCTTGATCAGGACGCCGATGCCGAGCGTGAAGAGGCCGGCCAGGGTCAGGTAGCCGGCTGCGGAGAGCAGGTCGCCGGTCAGGGCGCCGGCATCCGCCGCTGCCCACTCGCCCAGCGCCAGTCCGCCGGAACCAGCGGCGATCGCGCCGAACAGCAGGCCGGAGAGGAACAGCACCGGTGTCAGCACGATCGCCTTCGCCAGCAGCACATTCCGGCGTACGGGGGTCCATTGCAGGGTCGAGCGGATGCTGCCGGTGGAATACTCGGAGGTGATCGTGAGCATCGCCAGCGCGGCCACGACGACCTGCACGATTGTGGTCACGTTGATCGCGACCTCACCGACCGGCACATGCTTAGCGACCTGACCCGGACCCAGGTGAGCGTTCTCGTAGGCACCGGAGAAACCGAACTGGACACCGAGCAAAGCTGTCAGCACGACTGAGCTGGCGAGGTTGAGCCAGGTCGAGCGGACTGTCCAGAGCTTGGTCCACTCCGACGCCACGGCCCCCGCCAGCCCAGCTCGGCCACGGACCTGCTCGGGCTCCAGCACTGCTGCGGTCATCGGTCTCCTTCTTTCTGCTTTGCGAGGTTTTCAGGGCACAAGCTCTGGATGACGTTCATCTGACGGGCGCTCCTTCTGTAGCGATCTCGATCTCGACCTCAGGTTCAGGGATCCGCCGCTTGCGGCGTTGGTGCCGGACGACCTCGAGGATCAACGTCACGGTGAGGGCGAGACCGATGCCGAGAATCACGTCCTTGATCGGGTTGTCCTCGAAGGCCTTGCCGCCGAGGTAGCCCACCAGCGAGCAGTAGAGGCCCCAGCTCAGCGCAGCCAGTCCGGCAAAGAAGGAGAAGTTGCGCAGGGGGTGGCGGACCGCGCCCATGGTCAGTGTGACCGCGGTCCGACCGCCGGGCACGTACCGCGCGACCACCAGAACCAGGCCGCCGCGCTCGGCCAATGCCTTGCGGGCCCACAGCGTCATCGCGTGCCGCTTGGTCCCGGGCGTGAACCGAGCCAGCAAGCGGCCGCCGGCACCTCGGCCCAGTAGGTAGGAGACGTGATCACCGACGAAAGCGCCAGTTGCGGCGGTCGCGATCACGCCGTATAGGTTGGGTTCGCCAAGAGCGGCGAAGACCCCGGCCGTGACGACCAAGGTTTCGCTGGGGATCGCCGGGAAGAACCCGTCGAGGGCCGCGAATCCGAACAGCGCCAGGTAGATCCACCAGGACGACATCAGCTCGTGGGTCAGCTGCAAGATCGCGTCGCTCATCGAGCCACCGCACCAGGGACCGCTTGCACGCCGTACTGCACGCCGTACTGCACGCTGTCGGCGGTGAGCTCCAGGTAGGCCTCCTCGAGTGAGGCTTGGTGGGTGTGTAGCTCGTGCAGTCGGACGCCCAGCTCGTGGGCGAGGTCGCCGACCCGTTCCACCGATACGCCGGTGACGACCAGTTGGTCTGCCACCGACTCGACTCGTTCGGCCTCTGTGGCGAGGCCCTCGCGCAGGGCGGTGCGGTCTGCTCGCTCGGGAACCCGGACCCGGACCGTGGTCTGCGACGAGCCGGCGATCACCGCGGCGATCGGGGCGTCGGCGATCAGGCGGCCGCGGCCGATCACGACCAACTGGTCCGCGGTCAACTGCATCTCGCTCATCAGGTGACTGGACACGAATACGGTCCGGCCCTCCGCGGCGAGCGAACGCATCAGCTGCCGGACCCAGCGGACGCCATCGGGGTCGAGGCCGTTCACCGGTTCGTCGAACATCAGCACCTCGGGATCGCCGAGCAGCGCACCCGCGATGCCCAACCGCTGGCCCATGCCGAGGGAGAACGCGCCGGCCCGCTTGGCGCTGACCGCTGTGAGGCCGACCACCGACAGCACGTCGTCCACGCGGCTGACGGAGATCCCGTTGCTGCGGGCCATCGCAACCAGATGATTCCGCGCGGTACGCCGGGGGTGCAGGGCCTTTGCATCGAGTAGGGCTCCCACCTTCGCCAGCGGACGCGGCCATTCGGCGTACGGGCGGCCGTCGATCAGCGCGGTGCCGGCCGTCGGGGTGTCCAGGCCGAGCACCATCCGCATGGTGGTCGACTTGCCGGCGCCGTTCGGGCCGAGGAAGCCGGTCACCCGGCCGGGGGAGATGGTGAGGTCGAGGTTTTCCACGGCGGTGGTGTCGCCGTAGCGTTTGCTGAGTCCTTCGAGCGTGATCACGGCGGCCAATCTCTAGATGCGTATGTGGGTACGAATCTAGAAATCACTGCACCCCGGCCACATCGGACGATCGGAGTCACCGACCCCCGACTTTCGTCAGGTCATGCGGCGCGGCGGCCTCGCCGCCGAAGTCACAACGGGCGAGCCGGTGGATGCCTTGTAGGTGAACCGGCGGATCAGCAGCTCGAACGGACCGCGGTACGACGAGCGGTCCATCCAGGCAGCGAGGAAGACCGTGAAGAGCCAGGTCGCCAGAGCCAGTACTGCGGTCGTCGTGACGGTCAGGTCGTCGGACAGATCAGCCAGGTACGGCGTGAAGACCAGGGCCCACATGACCGACTGGATCAGGTAGCACGTGAGCGATCGCTGCCCCACCGCCGAGACGGCCCTGACGATCGGCCCCGGCTCGCGGCCGAATCTCAAGGCGATGAGCACGATCAGTGCCGCGTAGCCGAACCCGCCCAGTACTCCGGACGCGTCGTGCAGGACGCCGAGATCGTCCAAGGTGTCGGCATTCGGCGTGGCCGTGATGCCGGCGAGTACCAGTGACGCAGGTAGCGCGCCGGCGATCGTTCCGGCGATACCGAGGATGGCCGTCCAGGTCAGCAGGGTGACGTTCTTCTCCGGCTGCTCGAGGATCCGCCGTCGGCCGGCCCACACCCCGATGAGGAACGGGCAGGCGAACCCGATGGGACCCAGCAGCGCGATGACCGGATACACGGCGATCCGCGCCTCGAACGCGGTGAACAGATCTGGCGGCAGCATCGACGGATCCAGCTCCGCACTGGTCACCAGGGAATCCCCGCCGCCCGGCAACGCGGTCAGCGCGAAGATGAGCAACGCGACCACCAGCACGGTCCGGTCCTTCCACCGGAGGGCCCAGACGCCGACGAACAGCAGGACGCCGTACAAAGCCAGGATGTCGCCGACGTAGAACAGCATCACGTCAACGAATCCCAGCACCACCAGGAAGAGACTCCGCCGCCAGAGCAGCCACCGGGTCGATCGCCACGAGCTCCCGGCCTCCGCCTGCCGCCGCGCAATCTGCGCCACGCCGTACCCGAAGAGCAGCCCGAACATCGGGAACGCCCGCGCGTCGACCAAGGTCGCGATCAGCAGCTTCACCGCGTCGTCGGCTGCGGACCCGCCCACCGGGAAGCCGCCGAGCACAGAGTCGCCGCGCAGGAAGTAGTGCGAGTTCGCCAGCGCGATGAACAGCAACATGAATCCCCGGGCCAGATCCGGGCCCAACGCCCGCGCCCGCAACCCGGTCGGTCCGCTCTGAGGAGAAGTCACGCCCCCACTCAACG
>JAWWOY010000308.1:0-9291 GCA_033851195.1 Kribbellaceae bacterium
GGACCGGCGGGACGACCTGGTCGTGATCGTGGCCGGCTACCCGGAGCCGATGGAGACCTTCATCGCCGCCAACCCGGGGCTGGCCAGCCGGTTCCGGACCACCATCGGGTTCGAGGACTACACCGACACGGAGCTGGCGGACATACTGACCGGGCTGGCCGAGGGCGCCGACTACGAGTTGACGCCCAACGCGCTGGACCAGTTCCAGGTGATTCTGGCCTCGACGCCGCGGGATCGGTCGTTCGGCAACGGTCGATTCGCGAGAAATGTGCTCGAAGCGGCGATTGGACGGCACGCATGGCGGCTCCGGGACGTCACAGTTCCGACGACCGAGCAACTGCGTCAGCTCCTCCCCGAGGATCTGACCGACGAAGACCTCACCGAAACACCTGAAACACCCGCAGAACCCGAGGAACCCGCCGCGGCCGAGGCCGAGGTCCCGCAAGCCGGCGACGAGCTCGAGCGAGGAGAGACGGCGTGAGCCAGACCACGAGTGCGGCCCCGGCGACCTGGACGCCGCCGGCCCCCCAGCCTGCCGGGCGACCACAGGCCGCCACCCCGGCCGGCAGGACCGGGAGCCAGTTCAGCTCCTGGTTCGCCGGTACGCCGGGGCGGCTGCGCGCGGCGCTCGTCCTGACCGCTGCTATCACAGTCCTCTTCGGCCTCGCGGCAGCGCAGGGCTTCCGGCAGGCCGACGGCGCACTGAACCGGGCCGAGGCGAACACCGCCCAACTGGTCCGGATCCAGGCGATCCACACCAACCTGGTGAGCGCGAACGCCGATGCCACCAACGCGTTCCTCGTCGGCGGCCTGGAGCCACCCGCGCAGCGGCAGCACTTCACCGACTCGATGAGTGCGGCGTCCCGGCTGATCGCTGAGGCGGCGAAGGCCCAGCCGGCCGATTCGGAGGCTCTAGGCGCGCTCAACAACACGCTGCTCACCTACGAGAGCTTGATCGAACAGGCCCGGGCGAACAACCGGCAGGGCCTGCCGATCGGCGCGCAGTACCTGAAGGACGCCAGCGCGGGGCTCCGGGCCGACGCCATCCCGTTGCTGACCGCGCTGGTCACCGCGAACGAGAACCGGGTCAACCAGGAGTTCGACGGGGCCAGCGGCGGCTCCTTCTGGCTGATCGGGGCAGGCGTGGTCACACTCCTCGTCCTGGCCGGGGCAATGGTCTGGTTGGCCAGACGCACGCACCGCTACGTCAACCTGGGCCTCGCCGGGGCCGCTGTAGTCGTACTGCTCACTATGGTGGTCGGCGGATCCGTCCTCGCCGGCGCGTCCGGCGATGCGAAGAACACTCGCGACACGTCGTACGCGGCCACGCTGGCGCTCTCCCGGGCCCGGATCGCGGCGTACGACGCGAAGTCGAACGAGAGCCTGACCCTGATCGCCCGCGGCTCCGGCGCCAGCTTCGAGACAGCCTGGAAAACCGCGGCCGGCACCGCCATCGACCAGCTCTCCACCAAGGCTGGGCAGTCGGCGGAGAGCCTGCTGCAGCCGTGGAATGACTACGCCAACGCCCATCAGGGGATCCGGAAACTCGATGACGATGGCAACTGGGACGACGCGGTGCAACTGGCGATCGGAAGCACCCCACAGTCGTCCAACAACACCTTCAACATCTTCGACCAGGCCTCCGGCAAGAGCCTGACCACGGCCAGCACCGCTGCGCAGAAGGAACTACACGACGCCGGCGGATCGCTGCCATTGCTCGGCTGGCTCGGCCTGCCACTCGGCCTGATCGCCGCGCTACTCGCTTGGTGGGGCCTGTCCCAGCGACTGGAGGAGTACCGATGACGCGCTCCAAGCTCACCGCGACACTGCTCGCGGTGCTCTTCCTCACCTCGGCCTGCGGCACCAGCGCGTACGACGCAACGCCGCTGCCGGCCAAGCCGACTCCGACACCAGCCGCCTCGGCCGCGCCTCCCGCAGCGAGCCCGGACTGCGGCAACCCGCTCGCGTCGTACGCACCGTCCGGTCCGCTGCCCGGCCCGAATGCGCTACCAGTCAGCTCGACGATGGCGCAGATCAAGGCACACGGGCGATTGATCGCCGGCGTGTCCGCGGACACCTTGCTGCTCGGCTCACGCAACCCGATCACCGGGGCGATCGAGGGCTTCGACATCGACATGCTGAAGGCGGTCGCCACCGCGATCTTCGGCTCGCCGAAGCTCGAACTGCGGGTGATCTCCAGCGCCCAGCGGATCCCAGTGCTGCAGGACGGCGGCCCCAACAGCATCGACATCGTCGCACGGAACATGACGATCAACTGCAACCGCTGGAAAGACATCGCCTTCTCCACCGAGTACTACCAGGCCGGACAGAAGGTGATGGTCCCGCTCAACTCGAACGCGCAGGGGCTGGCCGACCTGTCCGGCAAGCGCGTCTGTGCGCCGGCCGCCTCCACCAGCCTGGACGCACTGCGCAAGTTCCCGGAGGTCAAAGCGGTACCGGCCGACACGCACACCGGCTGCCTTGTGCTGTTCCAGGAGGGCAAGGTCGACGCCATCACCGGTGACGACACCGTGCTCGCCGGCCTGGCCGCACAGGACCCGTACGCGAAGGTGACCAAGGCCCCGGCATTCACCAGGGAGCCGTACGGCCTGGGCAT
The DNA here is from genome assembly GCA_033851195.1 of Kribbellaceae bacterium. Classification (GTDB taxonomy): domain Bacteria; phylum Actinomycetota; class Actinomycetes; order Propionibacteriales; family Kribbellaceae; genus Kribbella. The sequence goes on from JAWWOY010000308.1 coordinate 2,618, forward strand.
GAAGAAGGGCGCCAAAGACCTGGTGCAATTCGTCAATGCCGTGCTGGAAAAGATGCGGACCGACGGTCAGTGGAAGGCGTCCTACGACCATTGGCTCGCGCCCGACCTCGGCCCGGCCCCGGCGCCGCCGAAGGCTGTCTACGGCAGGCCTTCATGACGGTCGGTACGCCGCCGGCCACCGCGCCGCCACCTCCGGGCAAGATCGGCAGCCAGGTCCCGTCGAAGGACCTGCTGGCCTATCTTGATGCCCTCGGCAACTGGCGGAACCGCCGCAGCGCCGAACTGGACGAACTCGACCAGGCCGCCCTGCAGTCCCCCGACGCCGATGCCTTGAGCGGTGACGTCGTGCTGTCGATGGCCGTCTGGAAGGCCGTCTCCGATCGGTATGAGCTGCTGCTGGTGACCTGGGATTCCGGCCGGATCGGGCCGACCGAGTCGGAGCGGTTGTCCACCTTGATCTGGGGCCGCCTCGACACCGGAGCAGGAACCGGCTCGCTCGCGGTTTCGTTGCCTGAGGCGTGCACTTTGTCCGATGCGCTCGCCGCATCGTTGCGCACCAGGCTCGCCCTCGATCCCGGTGATGCCGATCTTGCTGCCCGGGCTCGCCAGCTCCGCGCCCAGGTGGAACGCATCCGCGACCTGGTCGACCATGAGCCGGCAGCCACCCGTGACATCGCGACCAAGACCCTGGACGAGCTCGATCGCCGCGTCACCGACCTGACGGACCGGGCCAAACGTGGCGCCGACGTGGGCGGCCTGCTCGGCCCGCTGGAGATGGATGCCGCACGCAACGAACGCGACCTGATCGTGGGTGGGGCCACCCGGCGCGAACGCGCCGCGGACGTGGCCCGCGCCCGCACTGTCCGGACCGAACTCGAGGCGCAGGGCATCGCGGTTCGCACCCTGGCCGACCGTTGCGTTGCCGCCGTCAGCCCGGCGCCGCGGCTCGCCGTACCGGACGTGACCGCGCTCGGCCCGGTACCGAACACCCCCGCGGAGCTGGAGAAATACCTGACCCGCCTCGACGCCGTACGACGCGCGCTGGGCCAGGCGCAGTCGGCGTACGGGGCGGCACTTGAGCGTCGGGACGAGCTTGCCGGCCGGCTGGACGCATACCAGGTCAAGGCCGGCAGTGTCGCTCGCACCAAGGGGACCACCGAGGACCTGGCCGAGCTGTACCGGCGCGGCCACCAGGTACTCGACGCCGTACCGGTGGATCTGGTCCGGCTCGGCGCCCTGGTGGCGGCGTACCAGATCTATCTGGAGACCAGTCTTGCCGCCGGCCCGCAGTCCGGTCGCGCTACAGGAGGGACGACATGACGACCATCGCCTGTACCCAGCCGGGCTGTACCGGCACGATCGTGGACGGCTACTGCGACGTGTGCGGGTCCCCCGCGCCAGCGGGCGCGATCAGCCCGTCCGCCGTCGCCGGCGCACCGGATGTTCCTGCTCCCGCCGACGCCCCCGAACCGATCAGCTCGCCGTCCACGGTGTCGCGCGCGTCGAACCGGCTCGCCTCTGCCCCGCTGGGTTCGGCCCGGGCCGCAGCCGCAGGGTCGAAGCTGACCCGCCGGGTCGGGACCAGTTCGACCCGCCTGCGCGGCGCGAGGCTCGGGGCCGGTCTGACCACGGTGCCGCCGATCCCCGCGATCGACGCCGGCAAGGCGATCCTGAGCAATCCGATGGTGCCGGAGGACCGCCGGAACTGCCCGAACTGCGGGCACGCCGTCGGCCGGGCCCGGGGCGACCAGCCGGGCCGGACCGAGGGGTTCTGCCCGAACTGCCGCAGCCAGTTCTCGTTCTCCCCGAAGCTGCAGCCGGGTGACCTGGTCGGCGGCCAGTACGAGGTGGCCGGCTGCCTGGCACATGGTGGTTTCGGCTGGATCTACCTGGCCCGCGACAAGAACGTGTCGAACCGCTGGGTCGTGCTCAAGGGCCTGCTGAACTCCGAGGATCCGGACGCCGTCGCGGCCGCGATCGCCGAGCAGCAGTTCCTGGCCCGGGTCGAGCACCCGTTGATCGTCGAGATCTACAACTTCGTCACCCACGACGGCGCCGGCTACATCGTGATGGAGTACGTCGGGGGCACCTCGCTGAAAACCCTGCTGAAGCAGCGGATGCAGGCCAACGGCGGCCGGTACGACGCCCTGCCGGTGGACCAGGCGATCGCCTACATGCTGGAGATCCTGCCTGCCTTCTCCTATCTGCACGACCTGGGCCTGGTCTACTGCGACTTCAAGCCGGACAACATCATCCAGGTCGGCGACGCGGTCAAGCTGATCGACCTGGGCGGGGTACGCCGGATCGACGATCTGGACTCGGCGATCTACGGCACGGTCGGCTACCAGGCCCCGGAAGTAGCCGAGGTCGGTACGTCGGTGGCATCGGACATCTTCACGCTCGGCCGCACCCTGACCGTGCTGGCGATGGAGTTCCGCGGTTACCAGTCGACGTACCTGGCCTCGTTGCCGCCGGTGTCGGAGGTGCCGCTGTTCCAGGCGCATGACTCGTTCTACCGGCTGTTGCTGAAGGCCTGCGCGTCCGATCCGGCCGACCGGTTCGCCTCGGCGGACGAGCTACGCGTGCAACTGCTCGGCGTACTGCGTGAGGTGGTCGCGGACAGGCAAGGTGCGGGCGCTGCTCAGCACTCGACGTCGTCGCTGTTGTTCGGCAGCCCGGGCGACCGGTCGTTGGGTTCGGACACCGCACCGGTGTGGCAGCGGCTTCCCTCGCTGCTGTCGGACGAGAGCGACAAGATGGCCGGCTGGCTGAAGACCGTGAGCGTTCCCGACCCCGCCGCGCGGCTCGAGCTACTGGTGAACGCGCCCGAGTCCTCGGCGCAGGTACTGCTGGAGACGGCCGAAGCCGCGCTCGAATCCGGGCAATATGACCTGGTCGACACTGCCGTGTCCGATCTTCTCGCGGCGGACCCGTGGGAGTGGCGAGCGGTCTGGATGTCCGGCCTGGTGGCGCTGGCCCGCGACGACTCCGGTGGTGCTCGGTCGTCGTTCAACGCGGTCTACGGGCAGGTGCCGGGAGAACTCGCGCCCAAGCTGGCGCTTGCGCTGTCGTGTGAGCTCAGCGGCGAGGACGACGTCGCCGAAGGGCTCTACACCACCTGCGCCCGGACCGACGCGAACTACATCGCGCCGTCGGCGTTCGGGCTGGCTGCGATCCGATCGAACCGCGGCGACCTCGATGGCGCCGTGGCCGCGCTGGATCTGGTGCCACCGACCAGCGGTGCCTACGTCCGGGCCCGCCGCCAGCGAGCCGGTCTGCTGGCAGGATCGGGCCGCGGGCTTGCCGTACTGGCCGAGGCGATGGGCAGTATCGAGACCCTGACTATCGATCCGACCGACCGGGCCAACCTGGCGGCGAGTGTGTTCCGCACGGCATTGGACGAGGTCCTCGGCAACGGACCGCAACCCGCCGTACTGATCGCAGGCCGGCAGGCGACCGAGCCGGCACTGCGGGATGGGCTGGAAGCGGCCTACCGTGAGCTGGCCGGGCACGCGCCGACGCGGGAGGATCGCGTCAGACTGGTCGACCAGGCCAACGAGGTTCGAGGATGGACGCTGCGATGACGAGTACGACCCGTACGGTCTGTCCCAACTGCAACGCCCCGGTCACCGCCACCGATGCCTTCTGCGAGGCGTGCGGCACCCCGCTGACCGCTGCCATTCCTGCGCTGGACACCGACGCCGAGCCCACCATCGAGCTGCACACTTTCAGCGGGCCCACCACACCAGCCGGTCCGGCCGACTGCCGGTCCTGCGGCGGAGTGGTGGGCGAGGACGGGTACTGCCAGACCTGCGGGACCAAGGCCGCCAAGCCACGCGACCACTTCAGCGAGCAGCCCGCACCCTGGGTCGCCGCCGTTTGCGACCGGGGCATCCGGCACAGCCGCAACGAGGATGCCGTAGCGACCGCCGCAGAGCAGGAGCCCGGCAGCCGGGCACTGCTAGTGGTCTGCGACGGTGTCAGCTCGTCTCTCGACTCCGACGTGGCCAGCCTTGCCGCCGCCCGGGCCGCGCGGGACGTGCTCGCCGCAGGCCGCGCACAAGGCCTCGGTACCCAGCCCTCCCGGACCAGCGCGGTGATTGCCCGGATGAAGGCCGCCGCCGATGCCGCCAGCGAAGCCGTCATCGCGAACACCGACCCGGAAAGCCCGAACCCGGCCTCCTGCACGTTCGTCGCGACCGTGCTGGAGAACGGCCTGCTCGTCGCCGGCACCGTTGGTGACAGCCGGGCCTACTGGTTCCCGGACGGTGCCGAGGCCGTAGCACTGACCGTCGACGACTCGTGGGCCGCCGAGCTGATCGCCACCGGTATTCCGCGGGAGGAAGCCGAGACCGGCCCGCAGGCGCACGCGATCACCCGCTGGCTGGGTGTCGACGCGCCCGACCACACGCCCCGTACGACGACTCTCGAGGTCAGCGGTCCCGGCTGGCTGCTGGTCTGCTCGGACGGTCTCTGGAACTACTGCTCGGAGGCAGGACCGCTGTCCGACCTGGTCCGGCAGACCGCCGCCGGACAGGGTGACGAACCGCTGGCCACAGCGTCCGCCCTGGTGGACTGGGCCAACGCCCAGGGCGGCATGGACAACATCACCGTCGCACTCGCCCGGATCTGACCCACCGCCGCTGAAAGTCTGCTTCGAAAGGACGCCCGAGATGGCCGAGTTCTCCGCCGCCGTGTACCAGAACGAGTTCCTGCCCGACGGCGGGACCGACGTTCACGCGATCGTCACCGTGACCTGCGCCGGAGCGGGCGCGGCCGGCCAGTCCGGCAGCGGCGACGCCGGCGAGATCGTCATCGTCGACACCTCCGGCTCGATGGGTGCCGACGGCATCCGTGCCGCCCAGTTCGCCGCCCACGCCGCACTCGACCAGATCCTCGACGGCGTCTGGTTCGCGGTCATCTCCGGCAACGACCGGGCTGCGCTCGCCTTCCCGCCGTCGCCCGAGCCGGTGATGGTGAAGATGGACCAGTTCACCCGGCAGGCCGCGAAGGACGCCGTCGCCCGCTTCTACGCCGACGGCGGTACGGCGATGGGCACCTGGCTGCGGCTCGCCGCCCGGGTCTTCGCCACCGTGCCGTCGCTGTCCCAGAAGCACGCCATCCTGCTCACTGACGGCGAGAACCAGCACGAGTCGCCCGAGCAGTTGACCGCCACCATCCAGGCCGTGACGGGGCAGTTCCAGTGCGACTGCCGCGGCGTCGGCGTCGCCTGGCAGGTCGACGAGGTACGCCGGATCGCCACCGCGCTGCTCGGTAGCGTCGACATCATCCCGGCCCCGGAACTGATGGCCGCGGAATTCGCGAAGCTGATCCAGCAGTCGATGAGCAAGGGTGTGTCCGGTGCCGACATGCGGGTCTGGGCGCCGCAGGGCGCCCAGGTGCTGTTCGTCCGGCAGGTCGCCCCGACCGTCGACGACCTCACCGCCCGGCGCAAGGAGGTCAATGCCCTGACCGGCGCCTACCCGACCGGCGCCTGGGGCGACGAGTCCCGCGACTACCACGTCGCGGTCCGGTTGGCGGCGAAGGCGGTCGGCCAGGAGCAGCTCGCCGCCCGGGTCCAACTGGCCATCGGCGACCAGGTCGTCGCACAGGGCCTGGTCAAGGCGCTCTGGTCCGCCGACGAGGGACTCACCACCCGGATCAGCCCGGAGGTGGCGCACTACACCGGCCAGACCGAGCTCGCCGACGCGATCCAGGAAGGCCTGGCCGCGAAGGCCGTCGGCGACACCGCCACCGCGACCACCAAGCTCGGCCGGGCCGTCCAGCTCGCGGCCCAGACCGGCAACGAGGAGGCCACCTCGCGATTGCGCAAGGTGGTCGAGATCGACAACCAGGACACCGGCACCGTGCGGCTCAAGCGCAGCGTCGAGAAGGCTGACGAGATGGCGCTGGACACCGCGTCCACCAAGACCACCCGGGTGAAGAAATGACCGCAGTCACCTGCCCCAGCGGGCACTCGTCCATCTCCACCGACTACTGCGACGTCTGCGGCCTGCCCATCGGGGCAGCCGCCACGTCGGCGTCGGTGCCTGCCCCGGCTGTCGCTGCGGGGGCTGTCGGTGCGGGGGCCACGTCCAACCAGGCGTGCCCGAACTGCTCCGAGCCGAACTTGCCGGACGCGCTCTTCTGCGAGAACTGCGGCTACGACTTCACCACCGGCACGATGCCGCGACCGGCGTCCGCGCTAGACCTTGGCACCCCGCCGCCGGTACCGCCCGCGCCACAGGTTGTCGCGGACTGGGTGGTGGAACGCTGGGTCGACCCGGACTGGTACGCCGTCCAGCAGAGCGACGACCCGTGCCCGTCGCCGGGCCTGCCGGTCGTCGTACCGATCACGGCGAAGAGCGTGCTGATCGGCCGCCCGTCCAAGAGTCGCGGCATCACGCCGGAGATCGACTGCGGCGACGACACCGGTGTGAGCCGGCGCCAGGCCCAGCTGACCACCGACGGCCAGCGCTGGTGGGTGGAGGACCTGCAGTCTTCCAACGGCACGTTCGTCGGCCAGGCCTCCGCCCCGTTGCCCGAGGACCCGATCCCCCCGGGCCAGCGCCGCGAACTCGGCGGCGACGACCGCGTGTACGTCGGCGCCTGGACCCGCCTGGTCGTCCGCAAAGCCACCCCCGAAGAACAAGCCGGCCAAGCCTGACAGAGCA
>JAWWOY010000340.1:0-9380 GCA_033851195.1 Kribbellaceae bacterium
GAGGTGATCCAGGTGATCCGGAGCAGCGACGACGCCGCCGAGGCGCGGACCCGGCTGATCGAGATCTACGACCTGTCGGAGGTCCAGGCGAACTACATCCTGGACATGCCGCTGCGTCGGCTGACCAAGTACTCCAAGCTCGAGCTGGACACCGAGAAAGCCGAGCTGGCAGCCGAGATCGAGAAACTCACCGCGATCCTCGATGACGAGGGCATGCTGCGCCGGATCGTCTCGGACGAGCTGGCCGAGATCGCCAAGACCTACGGCACACCGCGGCGGACCGTGCTGCTCGAGTCGTCCGGTGCGACCAAGACCACGGCGGTCCCGCTGGAGGTCACTGACGACCCTTGCTGGGTGCTGATGAGCTCCACCGGTCTGCTCGCCCGGACCAACGGCGTCGAGCCGTTCGGCACCGGGGACGCCCGGGCGAAGCACGACGCGATCGTGTCCTCTATCCGCAGCACCGCCCGCGGCCAGTACGGCGTGATCACCAGCACCGGCCGGTTGATCCGCCTCGAGTCGCTGGAACTGCCCGCCGTACCGACAACCGCCAACGCGCCGAACCTGCAGGGTGGAGCGCCGATCGCCGAATTCGTCTCGCTGGAGCCCGGCGAGCGCGCGCTGGCACTCACCACGATGGACCCGGACTCGATCGGTGTCGCCCTCGGTACGGCGACCGGGGTGGTCAAGCGGGTCGTGCCGGACCACCTCAGCAACCGCGACTCGTGGGAGATCATCCGGCTCGGCGATGACGACGAGGTGGTCGGTGCGGTCGAATTGATCAGCGGCGACGAGGAGTTGTGTTTCATCGCCAGCGACGCCCAACTGCTGCACTTCAACGCCTCGGCTGTACGTCCGCAGGGCCGGACGGCCGGCGGGATGGCCGGGATCAAGCTCGGCAACGGCGCCAAGGTGACGTTCTTCGGCGCGCTCGACCTGAACTCCGACGTCCAGGTCGTCACCATCTCCGGCTCGTCTTCAGCCCTGCCGGGGACCGAGGTCGGCGCAGTCAAGGTGACGCCCTTCAGCGAGTATCCGGGCAAGGGCCGCGGCACCCAGGGCGTGCGCTGCCACCGGCTGCTCAAGGGTGAGGACAGGCTGCTGCTCGCCTTTGCGGGGAGGGGCCCGATCCGCGCCAGCGCCGCCAGTGGTGCCCCGATCGACCTGCCGCCGGTCGACCCGCGCCGGGACGGTTCCGGCGTACCGGTGGCGCAGCCCATCGCCGCATGCGCCGCCGACCTGGCAGGCTGACGCCATGAAGAGACTCGTCACGCTTGGCGCGGTGCTGGTGCTCGCCCTGACCGGCTGCACCGACAGCAAGAATTCTGGCGGCACACCCAAGTCCGACGATGCGGTGGTGTTGCTCACCGATGCCAAGAAGACCATCGACGAGACAGCCAGCGTGCACCTCGTGATCACCGGGCGGGACCTGCCGGACAGCGGCCAGACACTGGCGAGCGGTGACGGTGTCGCCACTCACGCCCCGGCCTTCAAGGGCAAGCTCACCGTGCGCGCGGCGGGTGCACCGATCGACGCCGAGGTGGTGGCGGTCGGCGGCAAGGTCTACGCCAAGCTGCCGTTCACCTCGAAGTTCGTCGCGTTCCCGCCGTCTCAGCTGGCCGGGCTCGGCGCGCCCGACCCGGCCGTCCTGCTGGACCCGAACAAGGGCCTCAGTTCGACCCTGCCGACCGTGAAAAGCCCGGCAGTGAAGGGCGAGACCCGGGACGGCTCGAAGGTGCTGACCGAGGTCACCGGCTCCATCCAGGGCAAGACGCTGCAGGGCATCTTTCCGAAGGCACCGGCCGACCAGGACTTCCCGAGCAGCTTCAAGATCGACAAGACCACCAAGCAGTTGGTGTCGGCAACGATCACCGGGCCGTTCTACGACGGGGCGACCAGCAGCTATGACGTGACCCTGGACAAGTACGGCGAGAAGGTCGAGATCACCAAGCCGTGAGCAGTCCCAGGGCGCGGCTAGGCCTCGCCTCGGTCGCTGTTGCCTTCGCCGCCGCGGATACCTACGTCGTAGTGCTGGCGCTGCCGAACATGATGGCCGGTGTCGGCCTTTCCGCGGACCAGTTGCAACGTGCGGCGCCGATCGTGTCCGGCTTCCTGCTGGGCTACATCGCCGTTCTGCCGTTGATCGGCCGGATGGCAGACGTCGTGGGCCGTACGCCGGTGTTGGTAGGCGCGCTGCTGCTCTTCGCCGTGGGCTCGCTGATCACCGCAGCGTCGTACGACTTGTCCCTGGTCGTGTCCGGGCGGTTCCTGCAAGGCGTCGGCGGCGGTGGCCTGGTTCCGGCAACTCTGGCCCTGGTGGCCGATCTCTGGCCGGACGAGCGACGTGGACTGCCGCTAGGCGTGGTCGGAGCAGTTCAGGAACTCGGCTCAGTCCTTGGCCCGCTCTATGGTGCAGTGGTACTGGCCGTGGCCGATTGGCGGGCCATCTTCTGGCTCAACCTTGGTGTCGCCTTGGTGCTTGCACTGCTGTTGCGTGGCCGACAGCGACTGCGGAATCCGGTCGCCGCTGCTGTCGGGCTGCTTGCCTGTGTAGCACTTGCACTGACCTTGACGGCACCAGAGCGACTCGCGAGCGGTGTGACGCTCGGGCTGCCCTTCGTACCATTCACTGGGGAGTCCAGGCTGCTCACGCCGATCGGTGTCGCCACACTCGTGCTGGCTGTGCTCTGGGCCGCGCTGGTGGCTGTGAAGAGCCACGCCGGCATTGTGAGCCTCACCAAGCAGGTGGACGTTCGCGGTGCGCTACTGCTGGCACTAGCGCTCGCGGGCGTCGTACTGGCGTTCGCGACGGCTGATCCCGAGCGTGAGGTGATGGCACCCGCCGGGCCGTGGCTACTTGTGGCTGCTGCTGTCTTTGCCGTGGGCTTCGCGCTCTGGCAGCGACGTACGCCGAATGCCATCGTGCCGCCCGGCTTACTCGGGTCCAAAGCGGCCTGGGGCTCTCTGCTCGTCAGCTTCCTGGTCGGAGCCGCCCTGATCGCTGCACTAGTCGACGTGCCGGTCTTCGCCCGTACGACGCAGGGTGGCGGCCAACTTGGTGCCGCACTGGTGTTGCTGCGGTTCCTCATTGCTCTACCGGTTGGTGCTGTCGTTGGCGGCTGGCTGACCCGGCGGTACGGGCTCGGGCTGATCGCTGGCGCCGGGCTTGCCTTAGCCGGAACGATGTTCGTGCTGATGGCGATGTGGGATCGGCACGCGCTGGACCACGTACCCGCGACAGTTGCACTCCTGCTGTGCGGGTTCGGGTTTGGGCTCGCACTGTCGCCGGTTAACACGGCCATGCTCGGCGCCACCCGGCCCGACAGCCACGGCCTGGTCAGCGCACTTGTGGTGGTTGCACGGATGGTCGGGATGCTCGTGGGCGTCTCGGCCCTGACAGCGATCGGCTTGCGCCGCTACTACACGCTGGTGGACGACATCCCGTCGCCGAACGAGCTCTGCCCGACCGCGCCAGCGACTTGCCGGCCCTTCATCGACGCGTTGCGCGGCGCGGCTATTTCACAAGTTCACACCATCTTCGCCGGAGCGGCGGTCTGCGCGTTCGCAGCCGCCGTACTGGTTGTTCTGCTGCTTGGGCGTCGCCGAAGTGTCCACGAATGACCGTCGTCATGTGGTGACCCGCACCGCTCGCGTACCGTGAGCGGGGTGAGCGCGAGAACTGATGCGACCGGCCGGCCGGGTCTCTGCTCGACCTTCTGCCGCGAGTTGCACGAACCACTCGCCGGTACGGCGGTCGTCGCCACCGGCTGGCTGGTCGTGGAGCAACCCGGGCCATGGGGTGCCAAGGCGCCGACGCAGAGCCATCTGGATCCCGCGTTCGGCGCGAAGATCGACGCGGACGCCAAGAAGGCAGACCTCCGCTTCGGGCTGATCCGCTCCCCCGGCCGTCATCCCGACGACCACCCCCGCACGCACCAGGTGTACGTCGCCAGCACCGTGCCCGGCCGGACCTGGCTGCTCGGCGGCCGGGTCGATGATCCGGGCCTGCTGGCCGCACTCGACCTCAAAGCCATTGCCCGAGGCAATCTAGAGGCCGTCGTCGACTCCTTCCCGGCGCTGAGGCCTGTACCTGAGCCGGTCCTGCTGGTCTGTACGAACGGCAAGCGCGACGAGTGCTGCGCGCTGCTCGGACGACCGATCGTCGATGCCCTGGCCGCACTGGCCCCGGGCCGCGTCTGGGAGTCGAACCACCTTGGCGGGCACCGCTTCGCACCAACCGCCACCATGCTGCCGGCCGGCTACATGCACGGCCACCTCGAGGTCTCGTCCGCCGTCGCCCTGCTTGCCGCTGCCGACCGGGGCGAGACCGTGCTGGACTCGCTGCGCGGCCGGTCCAGCTGGACCAAGCAAGGCCAGGTCGCCGAGATCGCCGTACGGCAGGAAATCGGCGAAGTCCGGCTGGACGCCCTGAGCGTGATCGCCGGAGACCTGGAAGCTGTCACCGTGCAACACGTCGACGGCCGGACCTGGACCGTCCCGGTCAGCAGCGAGCCCGCCGAACCACCCCGCCCCGAGTCCTGTGGAAAGGAGCCTTTCGCGATGTCGATCCTGCGCGCGGGCGCTGTCGTACCGGGAGCGGTCCGATGAGTGCCGAACCATCGTGGACCCCCACCGGCTTCGAGGACCTGCTGGCGGCCAACGCCGCTTACGCCGACCGGTTCACCTACGGCGGTTTCGACGGCATCGCCCATGCCGGTATCGGCGTCGTCACCTGCATGGACTCGCGGATCCCGCCGCTGGAAATGCTCGGCCTCAAGCCGGGCGACGCGAAGGTACTGCGCAGCGCCGGGGCCCGGGTCACCGAGTTGACCATGACCGGTCTGGTGCTGGGTGTCCAACTGCTCGGCGTCCGCCGCATCATGGTCATCCCGCACACTCGCTGCGCGATGGCAGCGATGACCGAGGATGAGTTGCGCGCCAAGGTCGAGGCCGCGGCTGGGAAGCCGGCCGGCTACTTGCCGCTCAACGTGGTACCCGACCAGATCGAAGGGCTGCGCCGCGATGTCGCTGCCGTCCGGGAACACCCTCTGATCGGTGAAGAGATCCTCGTCGGTGGCTTCATGTACGACGTCGACGACGGCCGCCTGACCCAGATCGGCTGACCTACGGCCGACGGAACTGCCCTGGACGTCCTTCAGCTGAGGAGGACCTTGCCTGTGTCCAGGTCGTAGTACGCGCCCACCAGCAGGACCTTGCCCGCCTTCTCCGCTGGGCCGAGGACGGGCGACTTCCGCAACTGCTGCAGGACCAGCTCCACGTTGGCGTGCACCGCATTGGCCAGCCGGTCGCCCGGCTTGCCGGTCACCTGCCGAACGGCCCGTTCCAGTGCCTCGACAAGGAAGCCGATATCGCCCTCAGCGTCCTTCAGCCGCGCGTCGAGCGCCTTGATGGTCGCGTCGACCGCACCGCAGCGCTGGTGGCCGAGCACCATCAGCAACGGCGTCTCGAGTTCGGCCACTCCGAACTCGAGACTGCCGGTCACGGCCTTGTCCAGCACCTCGCCGGCAGTGCGGACGACGACGAGATCGCCCAGGCCGCGATCGAAGACCAACTCGGCCGGAACCCGGGAATCCACACAGCCCAGGATCGTCGCGAACGGATGCTGTCCCTGCCTGACTGCGATCCGCCGCTCCTGGCCTTCATCATCGTGCACGGTCTGGTTCCCTGCGAAGCGCCGATTGCCGTCCATCAGCCGCTGCAACGCCTCCTTGCCATTGGCAACTGGCCCCTCTGGAGCCGCGGGAGGCGGCGAGGCCGCGATCTGGCTCTGGTCGTCGGAAGCACAACCGGTCAGTGCTGCGGCACCCATTGCGGCCGCGGAGTATCGAAGGAAGGTCCTGCGCGATTTATCAGTCAGGTCGGCCACGTTCTGCTCCTCACAAGGGGCAGCGCGCGTCCCCCCACGCCGCATGTGAATGCTCTCACATGCTGACCTGTTGTCATGTCAGGAACTTGGACGGATCTGACAGCCGTCCGGCGCCGATCTGATAGGCACAGCAAATGAGCGAGTGAGCCACGCAGTCGATCAGATCCTCGGCCGCGCACCGCACCCCTTCGCCGCTTGGGCAGCGCGGAACATCGCCGCCTCAAGTAGTACACATCCGATTATATATGTCTTTCATATGATATTGTCCTCGTATCCGAAGTGCTCGAAGCATGAGCTGGCCGGGTCTACTCCGGCAGAGCGAGGAGTTTGCGATGTTCTTGGTGACCGGGGCAACGGGAAGTGTCGGACGTACGGCGGTGGACCTGCTGCTGGCAGAAGGCCACAAAGTGGCGGCGGTGACCCGGGATCCGTCCCAGACCACGCTGGCCGGCGAAGCGCAGGTGGTGGCGGGTGATCCTTCAAAGCCGGAGACTCTTGCGGCCGCGTTGGACGGTGTCGAGGCGATCCTGCTCGGCCCCCGCGCCGTCGGCACCGCCACCGCCGAACTGTTGTCGCTCGCAGCCGCACACGGCGTCGGGCGGGTCGTCGTACTGTCGGCAGTGACGGTGGAGTACCCAGTCGGCCTCCCCCGCTTCATGGAGCACTTCAAGTCGGTCGAGACCGAGGCGAAGGCGTCCGGGCTGGAGTGGACCTTCCTCCGCAGCACCGACTACGCCGCCAACACCTTGGCCTGGGCACCGCAGGTCAGGGCGGGCAACCTGGTCCGGGGCGCGTACGGGAGTGCGATGACCTCGACGGTCCATGAGCGCGATGTCGCGGCGGTAGCCGTCCGGGCGTTGGTCGACCCAGGGCACGCCAGGCGATCCTACCTGCTGACCGGTTCTGAATCACTCAGCCAGTACGACAAGGTGCGCCTGCTCGGCGAAGCGATCGGCAAGGAGCTGACCTTCGTGGAACTGCCGCCCGAGCAGGTCCACCAGGCGATGCTGGCCCAGGGGCTCCCGGCGGATGTGCCCGAGCGGTTGCTCGGTTCGCTCGCCGACTACGCCGTACAGGCAGGGCCGACCTCCGACGACGTCCAGAAGGTGTTGGGACGGCCTGCGCTCACCTTCGCTCAATGGGCGACCGAACGCGCAGCCGCCTTCCGCAACTGAGGCGGCGGGTTCTCAACCGACGTCGAGCACGTCCGCCGGCGAGCACCGAAGCGCCGGTCTCGAAGGATTGGTTGGCCGCGCCGGTGACCAGAGCCAAGGCGCCTTGCCGGGTCTCGGCGGCGGACGGTGCGGCCAGCCTCCGTGAACCGCTCCCTGCTCGACTCGACGCGCTGGCGTACGTTTCCGTTCCGATGGCCGTCGCCGGGGCGTCGGGGCTTGCCATCGTCGTTCTTCGCGTCGATCCTCAGGTGCTGATCGCGCGCCGATGGTCGCGGATGTCCACCTGATCGCGCGATACCTGAATGATCTCGCACCCCGACTTATCTTGACAGGCAAGCGATGACTTGCGTAACGTCCTCGCGGGTGGGAGACGTCTTCAAGGCCTTGGCCGACCCCACGCGGCGAATCATCCTCGACGAACTGACCGACCGGAATGGCCAGACGCTCTTCGAGATCTGTTCCCGCCTGACGACCAAGCACCATCTCGGCTCGTCGCGTCAGGCGATCTCGCAGCACCTCGACGTTCTCGAGACCGCCGGCCTGGTCGAGACCAGGCGCGAGGGCCGGTACAAGTTCCACTACATCAACACCAGACCGCTCGAACCGATCATCGAGCGGTGGCTCAAGAAGCCCGAGAAGGACGCCGGCGGCCTCCTGGCAGCGGCGCCGATACAGACGGGAATGGGACTGATATGAGAATCAACCTGGCGAGCGTGCTCGTTGACGACCAGGAGAAGGCGCTGCGGTTCTACGCCGACGTGCTGGGTTTCGTGAAGAAGCACGACATCCCGGTGGGCGAGGACCGGTGGCTGACCGTGGTGTCCCCGCAGGACCCGGACGGCACCGAGCTGGTACTCGAACCCAGCAGCCACCCGGCGGTGAAGCCGTTCAAAGAGGCGCTGGTCGCCGACGGCATCCCATACACCTCATTCGCCGTCGACGACGTCAAGGCCGAGTACGAGCGACTGCGCGGCCTCGGCGTGCGCTTCACCCAGGAGCCCGTCGACATGGGCCCGGTGACCACGGCCGTGCTCGACGACACCTGCGGCAACCTAATCCAGATCGCCCACCAGGCCGGCTAGCCGAGTGCTGGACGCCGTGGCTCGTCCGTTCTGTTAGGACACGTCTTCAAGCTTCGGATGCCGCGAAATTCGGTGTGGAAGTGGCCGGTCAGAGCTCGGATCACCGTGGCGTGGCAGACGGCGATGAAGGGCTCAGAGTGGCCGGCTGCTTGTCTGCGTAATGCGCCGAGCGCTCTGTCGCGTACGGAGGAGAGGGGCTCCCAGAGGCGGGTCTCTCCGGTCGGCCACTCGCCTCGGCACTGCTCGAAGTCGCTGCTGAGGGGGCACGTAACGCGTGCGCCTTCACCGTCCGGGAACGTCGCTCAGTTGGCGGACACAAGGGACCGCCACCACAAGGAGGACCAAGTAGTGCGCCAATGTGGCCACTGTCAGATCGGTTCATCGTGCGGTGCCGCGTGCTTCGCCGCCCACGAACCGCCCATAGTCACAGCGCCCCGACCATTCATCGGTAGAGTTCTGGGCATGTGTGCTGGTGCGTCCGTGACTCGTCCCTGCCGTTTCGCTGACGGCGCTGGGACAGTCGGTAGGTAAGTTCCACGGTTCCGCGCCGCCGGCTTCCTGCCGGGCGGCCGTTTCGCGTTGCCAGGCCCCTTCCATCCCTCAGGAGCCGCCGCATGTACCCACACAAGGACCCCGAGCCGACCGATCCGAGCGTCGGACCCGCAATCGTTTACCTGATCGTTGGCCTTCCCGGCGCAGGGAAGACAACTCACGCGAAGGAACTGGAGATCAGCGCGTCGGCCCTGCGGCTAACGCCAGACGAGTGGCAGATCGTGCTGTTTGGCGATCAAAACCCGCCAGATAAGCGTGACCTCGTTGAAGGCAAGTTGATTCAGCTCGGCATGCGGGCCGCCGAGCTGGGCACCAATGTCGTCTTCGACTTCGGGTTCTGGGGCAAGGACGAACGATCAGCGCTCCGCTGGATCGCTGGCACCGTAGGCTTGCGTAGCCAAGTCGTCTACCTGCCGATAGACCACGAGGCGCAACGCAGGCGTCTCACCAATCGGTTCGCAACTACGCCCGATCAAACGTTCCACATGAGCGACGTTGAACTTGAGCACTGGCGGACTCAGTTTCAAGCGCCGGACGACGAAGAACTGCTGGGTTCTCAGATTCCACCCGTCTCACCAGAGCACGCGACATGGTCGAAGTGGGCCTCGCAGCGCTGGCCATCCTTGCCTGACCAGTACGCCCCGACCGCCGCTAACTCGCGGTACTCACACGAACCGTGACCCC
>JAWWOY010000237.1:0-5601 GCA_033851195.1 Kribbellaceae bacterium
GCGATCCGACGCCCCGGCTGAGACCAAAAGACGGCCGGGCAGGACATGATGGGGTCATGACGGCCTCGACGCTGACCGGTTCGCTGCTGGTGGCGACCCCGATACTCGACGAGCCGCCCTTCCGCCGGGCCGTGATCCTGTTGCTGGATCACGACGAGGACGGCGCACTCGGGGTGGTGGTGAACCGGGCCGCCGATCTGGAGGTCGAGCATGTCCTGTCGGACTGGTCCACGACGGTGAGCGAGCCGGGCGTGCTCTTCATGGGCGGCCCGGTCGGCACCGACAGCGCGCTCGCGGTCGCCGAAGTGGTGGAGTCGGCCGACCCGCCGGGCTGGCGCGAGTGCTTCGGGCGGATCGGCCTGATCGACCTCGACGTGCCGCCCGCGCTGCTGGAGGGCGCGATCCAACGGATGCGCATCTTTGCCGGGTACGCCGGCTGGGGCAGCGGTCAGCTCGAGGGCGAGATCACCGAGGGAGCCTGGTACGTCGTCCCGTCGGAACCGGACGACGTCTTCAGCCTGCACCCGGACGGGCTGTGGCGGCGCGTGTTGCGCCGCCAGCGGGATCAGATGGCCTACCTGGCCACCTATCCGGACGACCCGTCCCAGAACTGATCAGTGTCCTACTCGTCGTCGCCGCCGTCGTCGCCCGGGTTGAGCGACTCCCAGATCTCCTTGCACTCCGGGCAGACCGGGAAACGCTGCGGGTCGCGGCTGGGCACCCAGACCTTGCCGCAGAGTGCGACCACCGGCGTACCCATCACCATTGCCTCGGTCAGCTTGTCCTTCGGCACGTAGTGCGAGAACCGCTCGTGATCGCCCTCGTCCAGCGTCGGCTGGGTGCGCTCGTCAACGACAGTCTCGGCGCCGGGGCTCAGCTGAGTACTCATGAGACCCGAGTGTAGGCCGCCGCTCGGGCGAGTACCGGATCAGACCGATCGGGGCTGTGGACAACTTCGGCCAGGTCCGGGCAGGTCGGTGCACTTTGTAGGCATGACCGATCGAAGGGGGCACCATGGGTGCTGTGACGAGACTGCGGAACCATCAATTCGACGCCGAGTTGCACAGCGGTCCGCTGACCAGGCACGACCTCGACCGGATGCCACCTGACGGGCGCCGGCGCGAGCTCATCGATGGCGCGCTTTTCGTGACACCTGCGCCCTCGCCCAGGCACCAGCGCGTGGTGGCGAACCTCTACCGGCTGCTGTACGCAGGATGCCCGCCGGAGCTGGAGGTCATGTTCGCACCGCTCGACGTTGCCATCTCTGCGGACACCGTGATGCAACCCGACCTCCTAGTCGCTCGCCGGGAAGACTTCACCGAGAGCGATCTGCCGAAGGTGCCACTGCTCGCCGTCGAGGTCCACTCGCCGAGTACTCGCCGGATCGACCTGATGCTGAAGTGGTCGAGGCTGGAGGCGGCCGGGTGTCCGTCGTACTGGGTGGTGGATCCCGACACGCCGAGCCTGATCGCTTGGGAGTTACAGGACGGTGCATATGCGCAGGTCGCGAAGGTCACCGACACCGAGTCTGCGCGGCTGACCAACCCGTACGACGTCACTGTGGTGCCCGCCGATCTGACCTTGTAGTCGTTGTCGGGTAACGTTCCTGCACGGCCGACAGTCGACTAGCGGGGGAGTACGCCGTCCGTGGATTCGCACGTGCCAGCACCACCAGCCGTGCTACCTCCGGCCTATCCGGACCGCGCCGCCTGGGGTACGGCGAGCAAGCTGCGGGCCTGGCAGGCGGAGGCGCTCAAGCTCTACCTGGAGAAGCAACCGAAGGACTTTCTGGCGGTCGCGACGCCGGGCGCCGGCAAGACCACGTTCGCCCTGACGGTCGCCGCCGAGCTGCTGCACCGACGGGTGATCGAGCGGATCACCGTGGTCACGCCGACCGAGCACCTGAAGGTCCAGTGGGCGGACGCGGCGGACAAGGCCGGGATCGCGATCGACCCCGCTTTCGCCGGACGGAGGGGCCGGACCAACACGGACTTCCAAGGCGTCGCCGTGACCTACGCCGGGGTCGCTGTGAACCCGTTGGCCTTCCGGGTCCGGACGGAGAAGTTCCGCACCCTGGTGATCCTGGACGAGGTGCATCACGGCGGTGACGCGCTCAGCTGGGGTGAGGGTGTCCGGGAGGCCTTCGATCCGGCCACCCGGCGGCTGGCCCTGACCGGTACGCCGTTCCGCAGCGACGACAACCCGATCCCGTTCGTCACTTACGAGCACGGGCACGACGGCGCGGCCCGGAGCAAGGCGGACTACACCTACGGGTATGGCCACGCGCTGCGCGACCACGTCGTACGGCCGGTCATCTTCATGTCGTACTCCGGCGAGATGCGCTGGCGGACCAAGGCCGGGGACGAGATCGCCGCCCGGCTGGGCGAGCCCTTGACCAAGGACCTGACCGCGCAGGCACTGCGAACCGCGCTGGATCCGGTCGGCGAGTGGATGCCTGCGGTGCTGTCGGCCGCGGACAAACGCCTCACCGAGGTACGCCGGCACATGCCGGATGCGGGCGGGCTCGTCATCTCCGGCGACCAGACCACCGCCCGCGCCTACGCCAAGGTGCTGAAGGAGATCACCGGCGAGGCCCCGACTGTGGTGCTGTCCGACGAGAAAGCCGCGAGCAAGAAGATCGCCGCCTTCTCCGGTGGCGAGCAGCGCTGGATGGTCGCGGTCCGGATGGTCAGTGAAGGAGTCGACGTACCGCGGCTGGCCGTCGGCGTCTACGCCACCCCGACCTCGACGCCGCTGTTCTTCGCCCAGGCGGTCGGCCGGTTCGTCCGGGCCCGCAGACGCGGCGAGACCGCCTCGGTGTTCGTGCCGTCGGTGATGCGGCTGCTGAGCTTCGCCGCCGAGATGGAGGTCGAGCGCGACCATGTGCTCGGCCGGAAGAACTCGAACGACGACGGGGACTTGTTCGCCCCGGAGGACGCCCTGCTTGCCCAGGCGAACGCGACCGAGGGCGCCAGCGACGACCTGGAGATGAAGTTCGAGGCACTCGGCTCCGACGCCAGCTTCGACCGGGTCGTGTTCGACGGTGGCGACTACGGCACGGGTGGCGACATCGGCTCGGACGAGGAGCTGGACTTCCTCGGCCTACCCGGTCTGCTTGAACCGGACCAGGTCCGCGAGTTGCTCAACAAGCGGCAGGCCAAGTCGATCGCGGCGCAGAAGCGGGAACAACGAGCCGCGGCCGGCGACAGCACCCCGACCCCGACCGAGTTGGCAACCCACGAGCAGGTCTCGCTGCTCCGCCGCGAGCTGAACGGCCTGGTCGCGGCCTGGCACCACCGGACCGGCCAGCCGCACGGGGTGATCCACAACGACCTCCGCCGCAAGCTCGGTGGCCCGGCCGCAGCCCACGCATCCTCGACCCAGCTCCGCGAACGCATCGAACTCATCCGCGACTGGGCCACCCAGCGCCGCGCCTAGCCGCCCTCACGGGACACCAGCCCACCCCTACCAGCCGCCCGTCTCGCCCCAGCGCACCCGTTGGCGGGGTGGGGGCGCGGGGTGGCATAGGTTTCGGGATGTGGCCCGACTGTTGACCGATGTCCGCCCGTTGCGTGAATCGGCGGATTTCCGCCGGCTGTGGATCGGGTCGACGGTGTCCCAGCTCGGGCAGCAGATGACTGCGGTGACGGTGTCCATCCAGGTGTACGCGCTGTCGCACTCGACCTTCGCGGTCGGCCTGGTCGGGCTTTGTGCGCTGGTGCCGTTGATCGTCTTCGGGCTGTACGGCGGCGCGATGGCCGACGCGATCGATCGCCGTACGCTCGCTCTGTGCTCCTCGGCCGGGCTGTGGCTGCTGTCGATGCTGCTGGTGGTGCAGTCGGTGTTGCACTGGAACCAGACCTGGGTCCTGTACGCCGTGGTCGCGGCGCAGTCGGCCTGTTTCGCGGTGAACAACCCGGCGCGATCGGCGATCATCCCGCGGCTGATCCGGCCCGAGCTGCTGCCGGCCGCGAACACGTTGAGCCAGGCCGCCTTCAACCTCGGCTTCACGGCCGGGCCCTTGCTGGGTGCGGTGGTGATCGCGTGGCAGGGCTTCGGCGCGGCGTACTTGGTGGACGTGATCACCTTCACGACCGCGCTGTACGCGTTGGTCCGGCTGCCGGCGGTGCCGCCGACCGGCCAGGTTCGTCGAGCCGGGCTGCGGACCGTGCTGGAGGGCTTCACCTTCCTGCGGGCTGCGCCGGCTCTGCTGGCCACCTTCCTCGCCGACATCCTGGCGATGGTGTTCGCGCAGCCGCGGGCGCTCTTCCCAGCAGTCGCCGGCGCCTTCTTCGGCGGCGGCATACGGACGGTTGGTCTGTTGCAGGCCGCGCCGGCGATCGGAGCGCTCGTGGGCGTGCTGTTCTCCGGTTGGGTCAGCCGGGTGCGCCGCCAGGGAATCGCGATCGGGGCCGCGATCACCGTGTACGCCACGGCCGTCGGTCTGTTCGGGTTGTCCCGGACGATCTGGCTCGGTGTGGCACTGCTGGCCTTCTCCGGGGCCGCGGACATGGTCAGCTCGGCGTACCGGAACACGGTGCTGCAGTCGGCGGCGCCAGATGCGATGCGGGGACGACTGCAGGGGGTGTTCATCGTGGTCGTCGCGGGTGGGCCGCGGCTGGGCGACTTCGTGGCCGGCACCACCGCGTCGCTGACCACCCCGACCATCGCGCTGCTGGCCGGTGCCGGGGTCTGCATCGTCGGCCTGTTCGCGCTACTGGCTTGGAACCGCCCGTTCCGCCAGTACGACGCTGAGGTCCGGGCCTTGCGCTAGCGTCCCAGACACACCACTAGCCCCCCGTCGCCAGTTTCTTCAGCACGGTGCCCCAGGAATCCATGTCTGGGTTGATCTGCTCGAGCGGTTTGTCGCCGACGGTGACGACCTTGCGGTCGCCGAGCGGCTTGTCCAGCTTCACCGCGGTGATCGAGATGGACGTGTCCGGCGGGCACGGCTCGCTGGTGTCTTCGATGACCGTGATCTTGTCGTCGCCCTGGACGATCTTCAGGTCGAACGAGCACTGGTTGGCCACCCCGACCAGGAAGGCCAGGCCGTCGTACGACGGGCGGTTCTGGATCCAGCGCAGGTACTTGGGCTGCGTGCCCTTCACCAGCTGGTACGACGAGATCGGCTGCGGGTTCTTCTCGAGGGGCTTGCCGGTGCCGTCGCCCATGATCTCGCCCTGGATCATGTCGATGCAGGGGTCGTGCTTCCGGTTCGAGTCCAGCGCGCCCCAGGCCTTCGCCACCTGGTAGCAGCCGTTGGCCTCCCGGTTGAGCGAGACGTTGAAGCCGATCAGCGCCAGCGCCCCGACCACGAGGGCCCCCGCGAGCAGCCGGCGGGCGTGGATCCGTTGCGGCGACAGCGTGGCCGGCTCGCCGTTCCCGGCGTCGTCCGGCTGCTGCCGGAACAGGTTGATCGCGTTGCTGGTCCACTGTGGGTTGATCAGCGTCGGGATCGCGTAGATCAGGATCAGCACGACACAGACGGCGATCGCAGGAAGCAGCGCCCAGTAATTTCGCACGGCAGCAAGATACGGGGCGATCGGGCCGCGGCCGAAAAAGGTTACGCTTCGGCTGTGCCCGCAGAGACGTCCCAGACGC
>JAWWOY010000402.1:0-4555 GCA_033851195.1 Kribbellaceae bacterium
CCCATCGGACCGCAGCCATCGACCAGCGCGGCCTCGTCCAGTTCACGCGGGATGCTGTCGAAATAGCCCGCCAGCATCCAGATCGAGAACGGCAGGCTGAAGGTCAGATAGGTGATGATCAGGCCCAGTCGGGTGCCGACCAGTTGCACGCCGATCGAGTCGTTGATGTTGACGAAGATCAGGAACAGCGGCAGCAGGAACAGCACGCCGGGGAACATCTGCGTCGACAGCACCGTGCTGGTGAAGACGGTCCGGCCGCGGAAGCGGAACCGGGACACCGCGAACGCGGCCAGGATGGCGATCGCCACGCTGGCTACGGTGGCGACCACCGACACGATCGTGCTGTTGACGAAGTACAGCGCCAACGGCACCGTCCGCCACATGTCCACGAACGGTGCGATGGTGAGGTGGCTCGGCCACCACGTGAAGGCACCCTGCACATCGCTCAATGGCTTCAGCGACGACGTGAGCATCACGTACAGCGGGATGATCGTGAAGACCCCGAGAACGGCGAGCACGACCGCCCGGTAGATCTTGAAGCCCTTGGTGTCACGCATTACGCGACCTCCGGCTGGTAGTGACGAGGTAGATGCTGGTGACAACCATCAGGAAGAACAGCAGCAGCACTGACATCGCCGCACCGGAGCCGAAGTTCCAGGTCAGGAACGACGCGTTGTAGATGTGGAACGTGATCAGGTCACCCGCGGGCGGCTGCGCCGTACCGAACAGCACGTAAGGGGTGTTGAAGTCACTGAACGTCCACAGGAATAGCACCAGCACGAGCACCAGGTTCACCGGCTGCAGTGACGGCAACGTGATGTTGCGCCACTGTCGAACCGAACCCGCGCCGTCCACCGAGGCGGCCTCGTAGACGTCCCGGGGGATGCTTTGCAGCCCTGCCATCAAGGTGAGGAACGCGAATGGCCACAACCGCCACACCGCCACCGTGATGAGTGAGGTGAGGGCGTTGCCACCGAGCAACCAGAAGGGCCGGTCCGACAGCACGCCCAAGTTGTCGACCAGCACGTGGTTCACCACGCCTGTGTCGCGTTGCAGCATGAAGTTCCAGGTCAGGATCCCCGCGTACGCCGGCAGCGCGTACGGCACCAGGAACAGCGTCCGCACCGCACTGCGGCCCCGGAACGGCGGCTGCAGGGCGACCGCCGCGGCCATCCCGAGGCACCAGGAAAGCGCCACCGTGATGAGGGAGAAGGCCACGGTGACGCCGAACGAGTTGAGGAGGTGCTGCCCCACCGTGCCGTTCAGGTCGACCGCGACCCGGTAGTTGTTGAAGCCCGCCCAGGGGGCCGCCGACCAGTTCGCGATGAAGAACTTGGTCAGCTTCACGAAGCTCATCCAGATGCCGACCAGCATCGGGATGATGTGGATCAGCAACTCGAGCAGGACGGCCGGGGCGAGCAGCAGGTAGGGCAGTTTCCGGCTCAGGCCGGGTCTGTGGTCCGGCCCGCGCCGCTTCTTCTCCGGTGGTTTCACCCGCTCGGCGCCTGCGCCGGTCGGCGCCTCGTCTGTGGCGACGGACATTGGTCGCCTCCTGTCTGTGGATGGCGGTGTCAACGGCTACGAGGGGTGGCCCGGGCACGCGGCCCGGGCCACTCTTCGAGTGTCAGCCGCCCGCCGTGACCTGGTCCTGGGCGTCCTTCAGCGCTGCCTTCACATCATCCGCACTGACCGTGCTGCCGGTGGCGATCTTGCCGAACAGCCCGTTCATCGCCTTGCCGACGGTGCTCTCGAACTGGTCCTCGGCCGGTACCAGCGGCAGCGGCTTGGACTTGGTCGCGTAGATGTCCTGGAAGGTCGCTGCCTCGGCCGGGTTGTCGGTGAAGACCGGCTTCGCGCCCTTCAGCACCGGCAGCGCGGAGAACGGCTTACCCAGTGTCGTCTGGGTGTTGGCGTCCGTCATGTACTTGACGAACTTCAGCGCCGCGTCCTTGTTCTTGGTGTTCTTGAAGATCGACAGGTTGATGCCGGCCACGTGGCTGGCGACCTCCTTGCCGCCGGCCGGGGCCGGGAACGCGGTCACGCCGTACTCGCTGCTCTTCATGCCGTTGGCGACGATGGAGGAGTCGGCGTTGTTCTGGTTCAGCACCATCGCGACCTTCTTCGTCGCGAAGTCGTTGACCGCCTTGGTGCCGTTGTCGTACTGCGCGTTGGAGGTGTTGGCGACCTTGTCCTTCTGCATCAGGTCGAGGTAGCGCAGCACGCCCTGCACGTTGCCGTCACCGGTGAAGGTGGGCTTGCCGGCGGCGTCGAACCAGTCGGCGCCGTTCTGGGCTGCGTTGATGAAGGCGAAGTGCACATTCTCGGTGTAGCTACCGGCCGCGAGCGCCATCCCGTAGGTCTTCTTCGCGGGATCGGTCAGCTTCTTCGCGGCAGCGACCATCTCCTCCCACGTCTTCGGCGGCTGCAACCCGGCGGCGGCGAACATCGCCTTGTTGTAGTAAAGCCCGTACGCCAGCCCGTACAGCGGCACCGACGTCGGGTCCTGGCCCTCCTTGCCGCCGGTCGCGAGTGCGGTCGGGACGAACTTGTCCTTGCCGCCGATCGCGTTCATCGCGTTGCTGTCGAACGGCAGGAATGCGTCGGTCGCCTGCAGCGAGGCGGCCCAGGTGTTGCCGATGTTGAGCACATCCGGCCCCTGGCCTGACGTGATCGCGGTCTGGATCCGGGTCTGCAGATCGTTCCAGCCGATCACCTCGAGGTCGACCTTGATGCCGGTCTCGTCGGTGAACTTCTTCAGCACCGGGGTCAGCACCGCCTTGTCGTTGTCCAGGCTGGTGCCCTGGTTGCTCGCCCAGTACTTCAGCGTCACGTTTCCACCACTGCTGCCGCCGGAGGCGTTGCCCGAGTCGTTACCGCCACAGGCGGCCAGGCTGATCCCCAGAGCGGACACCGCTACTGCGGCTACAAGCGAACGCAGTCTCACGTCGGACTCCCTTGTCCCGTCGAGCCTCCGTCAGGGATCGGAGGCGAGTCGGGGCCCATACTGGCCGAACCGGTTAAGCATGGGAACCCGAACCGGTTCAGTCGGGGCGGCTTCGTTACTGCTCCGTGACCTCGCGCCTACTGTCGGTCGGGTCACTCGCGCATTACGAGCACACAATGGACGGCAACGCGCAGTACCGTGCAGTCCGGTGCCGACCACTCAGCCCGTACGCCGTGTGGCCTTGGCCGAGGATCCGCGGATCCTGAGCTCCCCGGGTGGCGTCTCGCGGTGCAGCCCGCGGTCGCCGGCCACGATCTGGAAAAGCAGATCCGCTGCTATCCGGCCACGCTCCATCGTGCGCTGGTCCACCGCCGTGATACCCGGCATGGCCAGCTCGCATAGCGGCGAGTCGTCCCAGGCGACGATGGCCAGCTCATCCGGCACCGCCGTGCCCAGCTCGTGCGCTACCCGGAGCGCGGCGACCGCCATCAGGTCGTTGCCGAGTACCAGCGCGGTCGGCGGGTGTGGCTCGGCCAGCAGGGCCCGGGTCACGTTGGCGCCGTCCTCGTAGCGGTAGCTGCCCTCGACGTGGGTGACGCGGATGCCTCGATGCTGGGCGTGCTCGTGCAGCAACTTGACCCGCAGTTGTTCGTGGCTGAACGTGAACGGTCCGCTGACGTGCGCGATCTCGGTGTGGCCCAGCCCGGCGAGATGGTCGAGCAGCAGGGTGACGGTCTCCAGCGGCGAAGTGATCAGCCGACCGACGCCGTCCTGCGGTCCCTTCGAGCTGACCACGACACAGGGGATGCCCAGCTCCTTCAGCATGGCCACCCGCGGGTCGTCGTCGTGCTCGTCGAACAGGATGAACCCGTCCACCCGGCCCTGCCGGCTCCAGCGCCGGAGTACGTCCAGGTCCTCGCCGTTCTCGGCGGTCAGCCGGAGCAGCAACGAGGAGTCCACCTCGTTCAGGTACTGCTCAATGCCGACCAGCGTGCGCATGTAGAACGCCTCGGTGGAGATCAGTTCCGGGTCCCGCGCGATCACGATGCCGATCGTCCGGGTCTTGCTGGCGGACAGCGCGACGGCGGCCGAGTTCGGGTGGAAGCCCAGCTCCTCGGCCAGGCTGAGTACCCGCTGCCGGGTCTGCTCGCTGACCCCGGAGCGGCCGTTCAAGGCGTACGAGACGGACGCTTTCGAGATGTGTAGCCGGCGCGCGAGATCGCTGATGGTCACCCGCTGGCTCCGCCGGCCGCCACCTGTCACCGGCCCGTCGTCCGCGGGGTCGTAACCTCCCGTGGGCCCGGGCGTCGTCATCGCCTGCTCCCGCGCCACATGGCTCGAAGGCTAGCAGCGCCGGTCGCCGACGGGCCGGTCCCGGCGCTTGCTTGCCGGTCTTGGATAGCGTTATCCCATGACCAGCCCAGACCAGACCGTGCGGCGACCCGAGCTGCTCGCCGGCGACGTCGTACCGCGCCTTGACTTCCTGCCGTGGGAGTACGCCGGCCGCGCCACCGAGGCCGAGCGGAAGCAGCAGGCGGAGCGGCATCGCGGGCTGGCGGCAACTGGTGAGGTCGAGTTGGCCGCGGACGCCTTCGTGGCGAGTACTGCCGC
>JAWWOY010000413.1:0-2816 GCA_033851195.1 Kribbellaceae bacterium
GAGCTGGTCGAGTTCGCTGCCTCGGTGACCGTGACGGCCGGGGCACAGGCAACCGTCGGCTGACCGACGTTGCACAACGAGCGGGAACAGCCGTCTTTCGGGAGCCACATGGCGCCTCCCGGGGCGGCTGTCCCCGGTCGTGTCGATAGCTAGTCAGGCGATGGGCAACCCACTGGCCGGCCAGCTCAAGCTGCGGTCCGCTCGTTCGCGCTATATCTAAGCCATACCGCCGTTGACAACGGACGCCGTTGGGCCGCGGCATGCGCCCGGCCACCGTCCGGATGTCGACGCCAGCATCAATCAACTCCGCCGCGGAGTGGCGCCGCAGGGGGCTTCAACTAGCCGGGCGGTCTCCGAATCCCACCAGCACGGCTGGACCCTGATGTTTCCCGACCGACCCCAGCGCCAACAGCGGACAGATCTACACCGCCTATCTGGAGAACACTGACGGTTTCGAGATCGACGTCACTTTTCGCGGTCAAAGCCACGGCGACATACGTCGCGAGCGCGCTTGGTCGCCCGCTGCGCGGACGATCAGTTCGAACTCGTCGATGTCTGAGGGCTGGCATCCGTGCCTCCTAACAGCGCCTAGCAGTAGGCGGTGAAGGGCCTCGCCATCGTCCGGGTCGGCCTGCGTTCGAAGTGTGGCAACCCGGACGCCGAGCCGGCGTATCTCAAGTTCGAGCGCTTGTGGCGTGCCCGCCTTGTCGTCGGAGTCTGACGCGCCTCGGTGTCACTCTAACAACGATGATTGACTCCATTTCGCCCCACGAATGGCCCCACGGTGCCCGTGGCGTGGGGGCCATCGCCGAACCCAGCCCTCGCAGATCGGGTTCCGGGAGATTCAAAAGTTGCTGATCGGCTGTCCAGAGGGGTCCATGGCGACTCCCCGACTGGGCATCGTGGGCGTGAAACTTGGATCGATCGTCTCGGATCATCTGCACCGATCCACACCGCGTGTTAGCAAAAGCGTTAGCAACATGCCGGGGAGGTGCGATGATCGCCGATGTGCTCACCGTGATGCTTGATTCGTGCGTCTATGACCAGTTGGTTGCTGACCGCGACATCCGAAAGGCGCTGTCCGCCGCGATCGAGGAAGGGTCGGTGGCCGTCCTAGCGACGCATATTCAGCGCGACGAGCTGACCGAGACCCCAGACGAGTCGAAGCGTGAGGCCATGTTGGAATGTTTCCACGAGCTCGCGCGCACCGTGCCGACCAGCGTCTTCGTGCTTGACCACTCTCGTCTTGATGAGGCCCAACTCGGGCCCTTCGTTGATGGCGAGGTGTTCGATCGGACGTTTCGGACGCCTCGCGAGGATCGGAAGGATGGTATGCCCGGGCATACGAACGACGCGATCATTCTCGATACGTCTCTCGCCGAAGGGGCCGTTCTCGTGACGAATGACGAGAAACGACTGATGAAGGTGGCGCGGAAGGCAGGAGCGAAGACGCTCACCGTCGCAGAGTTCTTCTCGCGCGTGCGAGATAGAAGGTTCGCAGCCGAGTAGGCCTTTGCGCTGGTCCACACCTGCCCCGTCCCCCTGATTGCTGCCGACCAAGGTCAACGCGGTGCAGGACCGGGGGGCTTCGGGTGGAGCCGCCTGTCGGATCAAGCCGACGACCTTCTCATTACGAGTCCGTTCCCCTGAACACCAAGCGCATGGCGACTCCCGGCCTTAAGCAGTGATCGTGCTCAGCGGCCGGGGTCGTTGACGGCTGTTTAGGGTCCTTCGGGGCGCCACGGGGGCACCATTTCTGATCCGCAGTCGAACAAAGGTTCCCTAGAAGGGAACGCGCGCTGTGGTTGGCTAGCGACGTGCCCGACGATGTTCATTTCACCGCGAAGCTTCCCACCAAACGAATGGCTGCCGCCTGCTTGTTCACGGACCAATCGGACCGATTGCTGGTGCTCGAACCGCCTTACAAGTCGACATGAGACATTCCCGGCGGCATGGTCGAACGCGACGAGTCGCCACGCCTCGCCGCCCAGCGTGAGGTCCGAGAGGAGATAGGCCTCATCGTGGAGCCCGGCGACCTGCTCGCAGTGGACTGGGTATCCCAGTCAGGAGACTTCACAGAGATCGTGGCGTTTCTCTACGACGGCGGTGTTCTGGCACCGGCCGATATCGACCGGATCGTGATCCAGCCGATCGAAGTGAGCTGCTTCAGGTTCGTCACACTCGACGAGGCTGAGCGGCTGCTCGACGCCGAGCAGTTCGCACGTGTCGCGGCTGGGCTCAAGATCCGGGGGGCGGCGGAAACCGTGTACTTGGAGAACGGCATTCCACCTCGCTCTACCTAACCTCGCCGCCGCGCGTTCAACTCACGCTGATCCTCCCCAACAGCGCCCTCGTAGAGGAAGCGGGCGGTGATCTGAGCCGCACCATGCGGTTCTCCCGACCACGCGACCGCCACACGAGGTCTGGGTCTACCTACGCTGGGAACCGACGCCAGATCTACAAGATCGACCACACTGACATGCCGCGATCCGCGCCGTCATGCCGATCGGCTTGCCGGTGCCGGCCACCCGTGCCGCGAAGGTCTCGGCCTTCTGAGGTCACGATTGACGACGGTGACCGCGGCAGAACCCACGAGGGCCAATCAGCTGAGCTGACGTGCAGGCTGGACCGCCCGTCCGCCGGGTGGATAGATCTGGTGAGTTGCCACGCTGCCGCCGGACGGGCGAACAGAGTCTGAGCCGAGGTAGGCGCGAGGTCGTTGGCGTGATGCCGGGCATGTGTCGACGATGTCAGGCGGTTTTGTGGCGGGCTCCGCCCTCGAGGTGGATCGTCTCTCCCGAGATGAAGCCCGCGTG
>JAWWOY010000422.1:0-2565 GCA_033851195.1 Kribbellaceae bacterium
AGCGCCACCGCCGGGCGGAACGTCTCCCACCAGGGCGGCCAGAACGTCAGTGCGACGTCGATCACCCCGGTGGTCCACCGCAGCAAGGGTCCCATCCAGGGCGTCGTCGTGGCCTTCGAGGTGACCGGCACCCTGTACGACCTCCGCAAGCCCGACGCCAAGCCGATCGTCGTGAAGGACGTCTGCAGGGCCCGGCTCCGGGTGCCGGCGAACGACCTGCTGCGCTGTGGCGGACGAGCCGACAAGGACGCAGTGCTGCGCGAGGACGACGGCACGATCCGGCTCGACCAGGACGGCCGGGCGCTGCTGCGCGGCGATGCCGAGCCGCCGACCGGCCCGCAGACCCTGCCTCCGTGGCTCGGCAACGGCGAGAACCAGCTGCGCGGTCCGGGCAAGGCTCTGGCCCAGGACCTCGAGGGTGCCGACGAGACCCTGAAGCAGGCGCTGACCGACCTCAGCAGGCAAGGCCTGGTGCCGCGGCTGGATGCGAAGTACCGGCCGCGGATGGACGCGCTGCCGTCAGACCCGCGGCTGCGCGCCGGCCAGCTGGACAACTACGACCGGGTCGTCCAGCACATCTCGGCGCCACGGATCGAAGCGGGCATCAACCAGGCCTGCCAGGGCGGCCTGCCGGTGGTCCTCATCGATCGGACCGGTCACGTACCGCGGTACCGGCCGTTCCGGCTGGCCGTCAAGCAGGACTTCAACGACGTCGAAGGCCGGGGCACCAGCGACACGGACACCGTGGTTCGGCTCGGTATCGCCTCCGACGCCACCGGGCGGTCCTCCGGCCGGTCGAAGTCGGTGCCTGTCTCAGTCGGTGCGGGTATCAGCAACGGTCCCGCCGTAGGGATCGGCGGCTGGGCCGGCCGGCTGGGTGTGCGCGTGAGCCGGACCGCGATCGGCCGGAATTTCAGCTGGACGGTGGGCCGGCGGGTCAACCGGGTCACGCTGAACGAGAGCACCGCGCCGGTCGACAAGCTCCGCCAGGGCCTTCGGATCACCTTCACCGAGGTCACCGAGCACGGCGACTCGGCACCTCTGGCCGACGTCAAGGCCAGCATGGTGCTGGTCATCGACAGCGCGCTGACCCGGGCGGCCCCGCCCGTGTTCGAAGCCCAGCCCAAGGCGCCGGACCCGGCCGCTGTCGATCAGGCGATGCCCGTCGCCGTGGACGCCGGCAACCCGGCCGATCGCCTGTACACGGCAGTGAGCGCCATCCGGGCGGATTCCAGCGCCTACCTGGCGGTCAATGCTCTGCTAGCTCCGGACAGCCTGCTCGCCCACCGGGAGTGGCGGAACGGCAAGTACGAGCTCCCGCTCGTCGTCACCCCGGCACCGGCGACGCCGGCCGAGGCGGTAGAGCGGAGGACCGTGCTGCCACAGCAGCTCAAGGTGGTGGTCCGCGGCGAGGCCCAAAGCCTGACCTTCGCCGCGATCACCGAACAGAACACCGCCGACATCAACTTCACCATGAGCGACGTCGGCATGACGTCCGGCACCTCGGCCTCGGGCGGTGCCGGGCTCGGCGCAGGCGGCGGCCCGGCCGGCGCCGACGGTTCCTCGATGTCCGGCGGCGCCAGTATCGGCCGCGTCGGCGGCACGTCCCAGTCCACCACCGACAGCCAGACGACCGGCGAGGAACGGCTGCTGGTCAGCGTCGGCAGCCACTACGACTTCATCGAGCGGTACAGCCTCGTGGCCGACGTCCTGGACGGCGACCGCATGGTCCCGACGGTGCCCCTGGAGGACGCACTGGTCCAGAGCTCGATGCCCGAGCGCCGCGCCCTGCGGCTCTACGGGAGCAACAAGCTCGACCTTCCGCTGCCCGTCGTGACCGACGCAGCCGAACGGTACCTGGAAGGCAAGCTCGAGCCCAGCCCCCGCACCGCGGCCGCCTTCGTCCGCCGCTACAGCCTGGACAAGGCCAGCGTCACCACCGGGCTGGCGGCAACCCACACCGACGAACGGCTGACCAGCAAGGTGCTGGAAAAGGCCGGCGTCGCGGAGTCCACCGCCACCACCACCCAGGACCGGCTCAAGGAGACCCTGGCCAGCACCGAGCAACTGGCCGACCAGCACACAGTGGTGAGCCTCCCGGAGGCTTACCTGGCCAGCCTCGCGTCGAGCCAGATCGAGGCCATCAGCCCGCGAGGGAAGCCGGACGAGAAGATCGACCTGATGGCACTGGTGGGTCCGCAGGTCGAACAAGTAGCGCCCGGCCTGCTGGCCAAGAGCCGGCTGCTCAAGCCCGCCCTGGCAGTCGATCTGAGGCCCGACGCCTGGGTCGGCCACCTGGAGAACATGTTCGGCCCGCGGGGATTCATCGGAAGTTACGAGGTCCCCCTCGAGGGCAGGGACCAGCCTGATCTGCTGCTGGTCCGGATCAAGGCACGCTACCAGGACGACATCACCGTCGACGGCAACCCCGAGATCCACAAGGAGGACCTGATCGGCCTGAACCAGGCCTACGACTACGTCCGGCGCGACCGGTCCACCGGGCACAACACGACGTACTCGGCGGGCGTGGAAGGCAAGAACGCAAACAGCGACGGCACCACGATG
>JAWWOY010000429.1:0-2767 GCA_033851195.1 Kribbellaceae bacterium
GGCCAGATCGAGATCCAGCGAGGTCGCGTCGCTGAGCGGTGTGCCGTCGACGTACTCCTGCAGCTGGTACGGCGAACCGGCCGGGGTGGTGCCGACCGCGAGCCACGCGGGCGTGGGGTAACCAGCCGCGCGGGCCTTCCGGACCAGCTCGGCGGCGCGGAAGACTCGATGAGCCCAGTCGGGATCCTCGGACCACTTCAGCACCACCTTCGAGTTGCCATCACTCAGCTCGAAAGCACCACTCTGCACGCCGCCCGCGAGGCGTCGTACGAGCTGGTACGACGTGCCGTGGGTGCTGTTGACGTGGGCAACAACCTCGGCTGTGCCCTGCTTCACTACGCGCGTAGCCACTATCGCAGGCTATCCACACCCAGGTGCCGCTGCAGGAAATGCACCTGATGCCACAGTAGGTTCTCGGTGATCGCCACGCCCATCGCCTGGTGGCCGACACCAGGCAGGAGCAGGACCTCGTGCGGTCGCCCGGCGGCCAGCAATGCGCTGGACAGGCGCAGCGTATGCGCTGGATGAACCTTGTCGTCCGCGAGACCGTGCATCAACAGCAGCGGCCGGGTCAGCTTCGGCGCCGCACGCACCAGCGAGCAGGCCTCGTACCGCTCCGGGAACTCGTCGGGATGACCGAGGAACCGTTCGCGCCAGAGAGCGTAGTAGAGCCGCTGGTCGGTGACCCCAGCCCCGGCCACCGCGGCGTGGAAGACATCTGGCCGGCGCAGTACGGCCAGCGCCGCGAGCGAGCCGCCGAAGGACCAGCCTCGGATGCCGACCCGCGTGAGATCGAGTTCCGGGTGAAGGCGCGCGGCCTCCTGCAACGCGGCCACCTGGTCCTCCAGCACCGGCCCGAACAGGTCGCCGTGAATCTCCCGCTCCCAGTCCGGTCCGCGCCCCGGCGTACCGCTCCCGTCGGCTACCAGGACCGCGAAGCCCTGTTCCGCGAACCACTGCGAGACGAGGACCCGCCAATCCAGTTCGGCTGTGACTCGCTGCCGACCTGCTCCGCCGTAAGCGTCGACCAAGACCGGCAGTTGCCCGCCGTCCGGACGGTGCCAGGTGGGGAGATACAGGACGGCGCGCAGTTCGCGTGGCCCGAGAACGAGCCGTGTCGCGTGCACGTCAAGCACCGGCCGTTCCACCAGTGATGCAATGGAAACGGCGGGTTTCCCCGCTCGCGTCACCGCGACCCGCCCGCCGGGGTGATCTGACCGAGCGACGTGCACCAGAGTCCCGCCGCGGCGTACGCCCGAGTGCACGCCTGGTTCGGCGCTCAACTGTCGCACGCCCACCCCGGCCTGATAGCTCCACAAGTGGGTCTCGGTCGGCTCCTCGGACGCAGTGAACAGCACCTCATCGCCATCCACACCGAGCAAGGCGCGAACCTGAAGACCCGGCGGCGTGACGATGACTCCGTCCTCGGTCAGATGCCGGGTGCCCTGCAGATCGGCGTGTGAGATGAGGGCCCCGGAGCCGGTGCGCGCCGGCAGGCCGGGGACCAACTGGACCCAGCACTTGTTGCGCTGCTCGCTCAGGACTCTGGTCTCGCCACCGATCCTGTCGATCCCGAGAAAGCGCATGGTGCGCTGGTTGCGGGACTGCACGACGGCGTAGGGGCCGTGGGCGTCCCAGCCGGCGGCCGGCAGGTATTCGAAGGCGCCCCGATCCCAGCGGGCCTCGGTCCGCGAGCCGTCGAGCCCTGCGATCCACAGCGTGACCTCGGCGCTGGCCGTGCCGACCGCCGCGTACCTCACGGCGCGCGGCGCCTTGCCTGGCTCAGTCGGGTCCGCGGTGCGCCAGAGCTCGACCGCCGCGGAATCCACTCGCGCCACCAGCAGTCGCGCGCCGTCCGGTGCCCACCAGTATCCGCGCGGGCCGCCCAGCGCCGCCGCGCCCGTGTGCTCGGCAATCCCAAACGTGACGTCCGGGCCCTCGGGCGCCGCGATCAGGCGGTCCCCGGTCCCGTCCGCGTCGATCACCCGCAGGGCGCCGCCGCATACGTACGCGATCCGCCGGCCCGTAGGGTCGGGGCACGGATCGACGACCGGGCCCTCGGCCGGTAGGCGCCGGGCCCGACCGTCGGTGAAGTCCACCGTCCACAACCCGCCGGCCAGTGTGAAGGCGACCAGCCCGGCGGCCGCATCGGTGGCGTAGGCCGCGATCCCTATGCCCTGCTTAGTCGCTTGTTCCTGCCGAGCGTGCTCCCTGTCAGACGGCGTTTGCGCAGAAGCGCCGAGCAGTTCAGCGGGGTCGGCGAGCAGCCGCTGCGTCCCTTCGCCGAGATCCAGCGCCCAAAGGCAGGTCGCCGGGTCGTTGCCCGTCCGGCTGCGCAGGAACAGCACAGCCGCTCCGTCCTGCGCGACCGTGAACTGTTCAGGGTCGCCCAAGGCGAAGCGCCGCGTGCGGACGAGTTGGCCGGGCAGGGAGATCGTCTCGGGCGGTGAGTCAGTCATGCTCCGAGGTTAGTCGAACGCATGTTCGAGTTGCTACGCCCTATCTCAGCCTGACAACTCCCTGCAGTTCAGGGTGCTAATCGGTGGAGGTCGCGGGGAAAGAGTGTTACCTCGCGGATGTTCTCAGCACCGACCAGGCGGGCTACGAAGCGTTCCAGGCCGATGGCGAAGCCGCCATGCGGAGGCATCCCGTGCTTGAAGGCCTGGAGATAGCTGCTGTAGGCCGGGGTGTCGGCTGACTCGCCCTTGGCCTCCAGCGCCGCCACGTAGTCGCCGTACCGGTGTAGTCGTTGGCCGCCAGTCACCAG
>JAWWOY010000443.1:0-3101 GCA_033851195.1 Kribbellaceae bacterium
AGGGAGTTGATCAGGGTGAGGAGGCGCTGGGCCGAGGAATCCCAGGAGAAGGCGGCCGCGCGGGTACGGCCGGCGGTCGCCAACTCGGCCCGGCGGGCGGGCGTTGAAACCGAGGTGACTGCATCGGCGTACGAGCGGGGAGAGTCGGGGTCGAAGAACGCGGCGGCGCTAGCGGCGATCTCGCGAAAAACGGGGAGCTCGCTGCACACCACCGGAGCGCCTAGGGCCATCGCCTCGATGATCGGCAGGCCGTAGCCTTCGTCTCTGGAGGCCGTCACGAGTGCGATCGCGGACTTCAGCAGCTGGTGATAATCCTCATCGCTGATACCGCGCCAGAAAATCACCTCGGCACCAGCCGGTACCAGCGCGCGCAGCTCGGCCTCGCGCTCCGGCTTGATCCGGCTGACCAGATTCAATCTGTGGCCAGGTAGGAACTCCATGCCGGCGATGAGTGTCTCGACGTTCTTGTATTCCATGAAGGACCCCATGTAGACGAGGTCTTTCGTCGGCTCGACCGCTGCCATGCCACCCAGCCCGGGCGGCGCCGCGTTGTAGATGACCTCGACCGGTCGCCGGGTCAGCCGATGCTCGCGAATCAGATTCGCGCTGGTGGCCGAAACCGTCGCCACCGCGTCGGCGCGATTGAGCAGGAGGCGCTGCGGCAGGTATGTCAGGTGGTAGAGCCGCCAGATCAGTCGGACCGGCAACGGCAGGAACCCGGGTGGCTGCCGGTGCCGGTAGTAGATCAGGTCGTGCAGCGTCAGGATCAGGTTGAAGCGCCGGCCGACGCTGCCGATCACCTGCAGAGGGCTGAAGACCACGTCGGCACCGAGCTTGTTCAGCTTGCGGGACAGGAAGAACTCCCGCGGCGACGTAGGGTTGCCGAGTTTCACGTACGGAACGCCCGCCGGCAGCAGGGCCAGTTGGCGCTCGTCGTAGATGATCATGGTGACCGGGTGGATCCGGCTGAAGGCCTCCACCAGGCTGGCCCCGAAGCGACTGATCCCGTCGTGGGTGTCCATCCGGGTCCAGCGGGCATCGAAGAAGACGTTCACGATGACGCCAGGAACTCGCGAATGAGAGCGGCGGCGGTGGCCGGCTGTTCATAGTGGACCAGATGACCGACACCGGGAATGGTCTTCAGCTGACCGTTCGGCAGCCGCGGTAGCAGCCACCGCTGGCCGGGCAGCGGCGCCATCCGGTCTCGTTCGCCGGCGATCAGCAGAGTCCGCATGCTCAGGTCCGCCGCGTAGTCACCGACGTCCGCGTCCGCTATCGCCGCGAAAGCCTGCTCCAGCACCGCACGATCGCTGAAGTCGCTGTAGTGCAGAAGGTGCCGACGATGAATATCCTTGCGCAGTTGGCTGTCCCGGGTGACGGCCATCATCACGCTCATCGACAGAGTGAAAGCCTTGCTGGCCAACAGGACATGCCCGGCACGGGCCGGAACGGCAGCTGCGAAGCGGTAGTAGGCGGACGCGGCCCGCAGCCCCATCCGGCTCGGTCCGCCGTTGGCCGGGGTGTTCGTGGCCAGCGAGTTGACCAGCACCAGCGAGCTGACCAGGGCCGGCTCGGTTGCGGCGATCCGGGCCGCGATCAGCGACCCGAAGGAGTGGCCGAGCAGCACCACCGGCCCAGCCGCCAACTGCCGGATCAGGTCGGCGATCACAGCCGCATAACCGGCGATGTCGTGGTTGCGGCCCGGCATCGGCGGCGAGGCGCCGAAACCGGGCAGGTCCGGACTCACCACCCGGAACTCCGGGAGGTTGTCGGCGATCAGCTCGAGCCCCTGGTGGGTGCCGCGGAAACCGTGCACCATCAGGATGACCGGGGCCTGGGTGTCGGCCGGCGGGCTCGGATAGTTCGTCCAGTAGCGCAGCTCGGCGCCGTCGACGAGCGCGACGGCTGGCACCGATGGCCGCTGAGCTCGCGGCACCGCCGGGACGGTCGTCACCGGGACCTGCCGGACAGTCGGTCCAGCTGCCGGTACGCGCCGATCCGGCTGGTCGGCGCGGTCGGCGAGCGGGTCAGTCCGGAGCCGGCGATCAGCTGCTCGACCAGGTCGGCCGGCGAGCTGTCGATGACCGCACGGTAGAGGTCCTCGAACGTGCGCAGCACGGTGTGGATGTCGTGGCTGGCGATGATCTGCCTGCTGGCGGCACCGAACCGGGCCCGCAAGTCCGGGTCGGACAGCAGTTGCTGGAGCCGGGTGGCCAGGTCGTCCACGTCACCGGGCTGGAACAGCCAGCCGTTCTCGCCGGGCCGCACGAGATGTGGCAGCGCCATCGCGTCCGCGGCGATCACCGGCTTGCCCGACGACATCGCCTCCATGGTCGCGATGCTCTGCAATTCGGCGATGCTAGGCATGCAGAACACGTCGGCCGCGGCGTACGCGTCAAGTACTTCGTTGTCGGTCGCCAGACCGGTGAAGTGCACCCGATCGGCCAGCCCCAGCGCGGCGGCCAGCGCCTGCAGCGGTTGCCGGCAGGCGCCGCTGCCGACCACGGTCAGGTGTGGGGGCTCGGGCAGCTCGACCCGGGCCAGAGCGTGGATCAGTTCGTCGATCCGCTTCTCCTCGTCCAGCCGGCCGACGAAAGCGATCGTCGGCGGCCGGTGTTCCGGGTGCGCGGCCCGGAAGTCCTCGGCGTGTTGCCGGTAGATGTCCACGTCGATGCCACAGGAGACCGGAATTGCGATGTCCGGGAAGCCGTTGTCATGCAACAGTTCGACGGCGCGGGCGGTGGGCGCGGTCACCAATTGCGCGGTGCGGTAGCGGCGGATCAGCGACCGCCAAAGACGGCGGCCGGCCGCACCGCGGAGGAAGTGCGGCAGGGGCAATGAGCCGTACAGGTTCTCCGGCATGAAGTGGTTCGTGGCGACCACCGGGATGCCGCGCCGCGGGCTCTGCCGCAGCAGCGCGCTACCGAAAAGGAAGTGCGACTGTATGTGCACCACGTCCGGCTTGACGGTGTCCAGCAGCTTGGCGGTGGCCGGGTAGATCCGCCAGACCGGGGTCAGTCGGAAGGTCGGGTGGAACCGCTTGGTCGAGTACGACCCGATCCGGTGCACCGTCGCACCGTGGCAGTCGGACACCTCGTCAT
>JAWWOY010000453.1:0-13293 GCA_033851195.1 Kribbellaceae bacterium
GTCCAAGGGGAGTCGGCTGCGTCAGCCGGTGCGGCTTCGCCAGCTGGCCGCGTCACGCGGGTCGAGCTCGGCATACCGGTCGTGCAGCGCCGCGATGACATGAGTCCCCGTCGGGTCGTTCCCAGCACGAGGACCGAAATGGGAACCACCCGGTCGAACCAGATTTGGTGGAAGCGCGCCTCGCGGCTGAGCGGACTGCTGCGCGGTTGACTTCGCGCGCGGGCGAAGTCCTGCCGTCAGCGTCATGGATCTGCTGTCGGTAGCGTCATGGATCTGCTGTCGGTGGGTGAAACGGCGACTAAGTGCGGGGTCAGTACGAACGCGTTGCGTTACTACGAACAAGTAGGGCTGATCGGTCCAATCGCGCGAGACTCGGCGGGACGCCGCGTTTTCGACGAGGACGCCGTGCCCAGGCGGTGTTCGTGACGCGGATGCGGGCCACCGGGATGACCATCCGCACGCTGCGTGAGTACCTGGATCTCGCCCGCGCCGGAGCTGACCATGGCCGGCCTCGGCCGGCCCGCGATCGGGCGGCTGGTAACGGCCGGGGTGCTACCGAGCCTCAGTGTGGACAGCGAGACAGCCGCGGCAGCCGATATGTTCACTCAGTTACGCATGGCGCGAGCGGCCGATCCAGCGATCACCGCACGAGACACGCTCGCCATGGCCATCACGCACGGCGCACGCGCCGTCGGCCTAGACCACCGAATCGGCTCGCTCACCCCCGGCAAACAAGCCGACCTCATCCTCCTCCACCCGACGCCATCAACATCCACCCGCTCAGCGACCCCACCGCCGCGCTCGTGACCGCAGCCCATCCCGGCAACGTCGGCCCCGTGCTCGATCCTGAGGCAGTCCAGGGGTGGGCGAATGTTGATGCGACAATCAGCCGTGACAAGTTCATTGACTACTGACAGTCGGGTCGGTACCTCCCGGCATGTCGGCCTTGCCCTGTTGGCCCTGGCCACCGGTGGTTTCGCGATCGGAACCACCGAGTTCGTCACGATGGGGTTGCTGCCGCAGATCG
Organism: Kribbellaceae bacterium; assembly: GCA_033851195.1. Lineage (GTDB taxonomy): Bacteria > Actinomycetota > Actinomycetes > Propionibacteriales > Kribbellaceae > Kribbella. The sequence goes on from JAWWOY010000453.1 coordinate 1,028, forward strand.
CCGACGGCGTACACGTCGACATCCCGACGGCCGGGCACATCGTCTCGGCGTACGCGCTCGGCGTGGTGGTCGGGGCCCCGCTGATCGCGGCGCTCGGTGCCCGGACCGGGCGGAAGCGGCTGCTGCTGGGGCTGATGACGGTCTTCGTGCTCGGCAACGTGCTCTCGGCCGTTGCCAACAGCTATGAACTGCTGATGGCGGCCCGGTTCCTGTCCGGGCTGCCGCATGGCGCCTTCTTCGGGATCGGCGCCGTGGTCGGGGCCTCGATGGTGCCGGTGAACCGGCGCGCCTGGGCCGTCTCGATGATTATGGTCGGGCTGCCGGTGGCCAACATCATCGGTGTCCCGCTCACCACGCTGATGGGTCAGCAGTGGGGCTGGCAGGTGCCGTTCCTGGCCGTCGGCGTGCTCGGCCTGGTGACGTTGGTGGCGGTCTGGTTCTGGGTGGCGCCGCAGCAGGTCGGCAGTGGGGTCAACGTTCGCAGCGAGCTGAGCGCGCTGGCCCGACCGCAGGTGTGGATGGCCCTACTGGTCGGCATGGTCGGCTTCGGCGGCATGTTCGCGACCTACGCGTACATCACTCCGACGATGACCGAGCTGGCCGGCTTCAGCCGGGCCGCGGTGACCATCGTGCTGGCCGTCTACGGCATCGGTATGACCGGCGGCACGCTGCTCGGCGGCCGGCTGGCCGACCGCGCGGTGATGCCCAGCATGTACGGCGGACTGGTGGCGGTGATCGTCGTACTGGGTACCTTCGGGTGGCTCGCACACAGCAAGCCGGGCGCGCTGATCGGGGTATTCGCGATGGGGTTCAGCGCCAGCATCCTGATCCCGGCGCTGCAGACCCGGTTGATGGATGTGGCACACGAAGGCCAGTCCCTCGCGGCCTCGCTCAACCACTCGACCCTCAACATGGCGAACGCCCTCGGCGCCTGGCTCGGTAGCCTGGTGCTCTCCGCCGGCTACGGCTACGAGTGGCCCAGCCGGGTCGGTGCCGCATTGGCCGTCGCCGGACTCGCGCTCGCACTCACCTCCGGGCTGATGGACCGTCGTACCGACAGGGAGTCGGTCGCTGCTGCGAGCTGATCGGAGGCGTCGTACTGAGTCGGATGGAAGCAGCAGGGCAAGATCGAAGCATGGCGACGATGACGTTGAGCGGCCCCGACCTGGTACGCCGCCGCGGGCTCCGGCAGATGCGGGCGGTGGCACTTTCGCTGCTGGTCCTCGCGGCGATCGTGTACGTCGTGACGCTGCACCGCGAAGGTGCACCGGCCTACCTGAATGCTGCTGCCGAGGCCGCGATGGTCGGTGCGCTGGCTGATTGGTTCGCCGTGACCGCGCTGTTCCGGCGGCCGCTGGGACTGCCGATCCCGCACACCGCGATCGTGCCGACCCGCAAGGATGCTCTGGCCGAGAGCCTGGAGGAGTTCGTCACCGAGAACTTCCTCGCCGAGTCCGTGGTGACGGAGAAGATGCGGACCGCGGCGATCGGCCGGCGGGTCGGGGAATGGCTTGCCGACGGCAACCATGCCGAGCGGGTCGTCGCTGAGGTGGCCAGGACGGTGGGCGCCGCGCTGCCCAAGTTGGGCGACGACGACGTCATCGCGTTCGTCGAGGGCTCGCTGCTGCCGCGGTTCGCGAAGGAGCCACTGAGCCCGATCGCCGGCCACCTGCTGCGATCCGTGGTCGACGACGGTGCACACCACGCCCTGGTCGACCTGGTCGTGGTGGAGGCGTACGACTGGATGCTGAACAACCGCGACCTCGTTGCCGAGGTGGTCGGCCCGCGGGCGCCTCGCTGGTCCCCGCGCTGGGTCGACTCCCTGGTGATCTTCCGGATCCACCGGGAGGCGGTCGACTGGCTCGGTGCCGTGCGCGACAACCCCGGGCATCCGGCGCGCGAAGCGATCGACCGGCTGCTGGTGCAGCTAGCCACCGATCTCCAGGAGGACCGGAAGACGATGGAGCGGTTCGAGGCGTTCAAGAGCCGGATGCTCGGCCACCCGGACATGGGCACCAGCCTGACGGCAGTCTGGGATGCGTTCCGCACCGCACTGATCGGCGTCATCGACGACATCCACGGGCCGCTGCGAAGCCGGGCGAAGCAGGCGATCGTGAACCTCGGGCGGCGACTGCAGACCGACGAGGCGTTGCGCGGCCGGCTCGACGCTCGCGCCGGTGAGGCGGTCGGGTACATCGTCCGCACTTATGGCGCCGAGATCGTCTCCATCATCTCCGACACCATCGAACGCTGGGACGGTCGCGAAGCCGCCAGGCGGATCGAACTGCACGTCGGCCGTGACCTGCAGTTCATCCGCATCAACGGCACAGTCGTCGGCGGCCTGGCCGGCCTGATCATCTACACGGCCAGCCAGCTGCTCTGACTAGCCCACCGTCCAGGTGTCGGCGCCGGTGACGAGGGCCTGCAGGTCGCCGGTGCCCTGTGCCTCCTGCGTGGTCGCGATCTGCTGGCGCACCAGGTCGTCGTACGCGGGGCGCTCAACGGAACGGAAGATGCCGATCGGGGCCTGGTGCAGTACGCCGCTGTCGGTCAGCCGGGACAGCGCGAAGGCATAGGCCGGGTCCTCGGTGTGCGCGTCGTGCACGACCAGGTCGGCCGCACCGTTCGGCAGGTCCGCGATCTCCTTCACCGCGAGCGACGCGAAGCCGTCCCGGACCACGCCGAGCCGCTGGTCCTTGCCGAAGCGGATCGGCTCGCCGTGTACCAATGGGATGATCGCGTCGTCCCGGGTCTCCGGGTCCTTGATCGCGTCGAAGGCGTTGTCGTTGAAGATCGGGCAGTTCTGGTAGATCTCCACGAACGACGTACCGCGGTGCGCCGCCGCCTGTCGCAGTACCTCGGTCAGGTGCTTGCGGTCGGAATCCACCGTCCGTGCGACGAAGGTGGCCTCCGCGCCGAGCGCGAGTGAGACCGGGTTGAACGGGTTGTCCACCGAGCCCATCGGCGTCGACTTGGTCACCTTGCCCGGCTCCGAGGTCGGCGAGTACTGCCCCTTGGTGAGGCCGTAGATCCGGTTGTTGAACAGCAGGATCTTCAGGTTCACGTTCCGGCGGAGCGTGTGGATCAGGTGGTTGCCGCCGATCGACAGCGCGTCGCCGTCACCGGTCACCACCCAGACGCTGAGGTCCGGCCGCGCCACCGCCAGGCCGGTCGCGATCGCCGGCGCGCGGCCGTGGATCGAGTGCATGCCGTACGTCGACAGGTAGTACGGGAACCGGCTGGAGCAGCCGATGCCGGACACCATCGCGACGTTCTCCCGCTTGATCCCCAACTCGGGCAGGAACCCCTGGAACGCGGCCAGTACGGCGTAGTCGCCGCAGCCCGGGCACCAGCGCACCTCCTGGTTGGAGACGTACTCCTTGCGGTTCTGCGGCTCGGTCGCGGCCGGTACGCCATGCAGTCCGCCTGGCAGGCTCGGCAGGCCGAGATCGATGGTGCTCATCGTGCTCCCTCCGGGTGGTGCAGTCGGCCGTTGGAGCGGCCGTTCGCCTCGATGTGCAACGCTTCGCCATGGGTCAGGTTCGCGGCATCGGTGCCGAGGTGTTTGGCGTCGTCGTCGATGCCCTCGGTCTCCTCGACCAGGTTGCCGATCACCTCCGCCAGTTCGGCGGCGCCCAGCGGCATACCGCGGACCTGGGCGTAGGACACGACGTCGACGAGATACTTCGCGCGGAGCAGCAAGGCCAGTTGGCCCAGGTTCATCTCCGGAACGAGCACCTTGTCATAGCGCTTCAGCACCTCGCCCAGGTTCGACGGGAACGGGTTCAGGTGCCGCAGATGTGCCTGCGCGACCTTGCCGCCCACCTTCCGGACCCGGCGGCAACCGGCTCCGATCGGTCCGTACGTCGAACCCCAGCCCAGCACCAGCACCTTCGCCGTACCGCCAGGGTCATCCACCTCGAGCGGCGGGATGCTGCGGGCGACGCCGTCCACCTTGGCCTGGCGGGTTCGGACCATCAGGTCGTGGTTCGCCGGGTCGTACGAGATGTTGCCGGTCTTGTCCTCCTTCTCCAGGCCACCGATGCGGTGGTCCAGACCCGGCGTACCGGGGATCGCCCAGGCGCGGGCCAGGGTCTCCGGGTCGCGCAGGTACGGGAGGTAGGCCGGCTCGCCCTTGGCGTCGGTCGCGTTCGGCTCGGTGGTGAGGTTCGGCTCGATGGTGACCAGGTCTGCGACCACCGGGATCTGCCACGGCTCGGAGCCGTTCGCGAGATACCCGTCGGAGAGCACGATCACCGGGGTCCGGTACGTCACCGCGATCCGGGCCGCCTCGACCGCGATGTCGAAACAGTCCGCGGGGGACTGGGCGGCGATCACCGGCAGCGGAGCCTCGCCGTTGCGGCCGAACATGACCTGCAACAGGTCCGCCTGCTCGGTCTTGGTCGGCATACCCGTCGAGGGGCCGGCGCGCTGGATGTCGCAGACCACCAGCGGCAGTTCGAGCATCACGCCGAGGCCGATCGCCTCGGACTTCAGGCTGATGCCGGGACCGGAGGAGGTGGTGACGCCGAGCGCACCGCCGAAGGAGGCACCGAGCGCGGCACCGACGCCCGCGATCTCGTCCTCGGCCTGGATGGTCGTCACGTTGAACCGCTTGAGCTTGCTCAGCTCATGCAGTACGTCGGACGCCGGGGTGATCGGGTAGGCGCCGAGCACCAGCGGCAGCCCGGCCCGCTGCGCCCCCGCGACCAGCCCGTAGGCGAGGGCGAGGTTGCCGGAGATGTTGCGGTAGGTGCCGGTGGCCATCCTGGCCGGCTTCACTTCGTACCGGACCGAGAACTCCTCCGCGGTCTCGCCGAAGTTGTAGCCGGCCCGGAACGCGGCGACGTTCGCGTCCCGGATGGCGGGGTTGCCGGCGAACTTGGTGGTGAGGAACTCGATCGTCGACTCGACCGGTCGCTGGAACAGCCAGGAGACCAGGCCGAGCGCGTACATGTTCTTGGCCCGGGACGCGTCCTTGCGGGTCAGGCCGAACTCCTTGACCGACTCCACCGTCATCCCGGTCAGGTTCAGTGGGACCACGTGATAACCGTCGAGCTCGCCGGTCTCCAGCGGGTTCTCGTCGTACCCGATCCGTTTCAGGTTGCGCGCGGTGAAGTCCGCGGTGTCCACGATCAGCGTTGCGCCGCGCGGCACGTCGGGAAGGTTCGCCTTCAGCGCGGCAGGGTTCATCGCGATCAGCACGTCGGGCGCATCACCCGGCGTGAGGATGTCGTGGTCGGCGAAGTGTAGTTGGAACGACGAAACGCCCGGCAGCGTGCCGGCTGGTGCCCGGATCTCCGCCGGGAAGTTGGGCAGCGTCGACAGGTCATTGCCGAACGATGCCGTCTCCGCGGTAAAGCGGTCCCCCGTGAGTTGCATGCCGTCACCGGAGTCACCGGCGAAGCGGATTACCACGCGGTCGAGCTGCTTGACCTCGATGGTCACTGTTTTGTTCATCTCCAAGTCGAGCGCGGGTCGGTACGCCGTCTTGTGGTCGTCGCACCGTCCCCCCAGTAGGGCGATACCTTTATGTTAGTTCGCCCTAAGGACAGAACCATGTCGGGCGTGGCGAGGTCCATAGCCTGGAGATCGCCAGGCTCGTTGATCACTCCGGGCTGTGGGTCGTTTGCTATCTGCAGCCATTCGCGGAAGGGTAGTCGTCACCAATCTGTGATCTACCCCGGGATCGACCCGGGCTCGAGGGAGTTCCACCATGGGCCTGCGCCCTTTTACCTGCTCAGCGGCCGGCCTCCTCTGCGCCGCCGCCCTGACCCTGTCCCTGTCAGCCTGCGCGGCCGAGAACGCCCCGGCCGAGACCGCCCTGTTCCTTCAGGGTGGAGGCGCGGCCCCGGCCGCGGCCGCTGCCACGTCGCAGCGAACAGTCAAACTCACCGGTATCCGGACAACCAACTACATCAAGGGCACCCTCCGGGTGACCGGCACGCTCAACCCTGCCCCCGCCGCCGGCACCCGGGTCGCCCTTCAGCGCTGGTCACCGACCAAGAAGACCTGGGAAGAGATCGGCAACAGCAAGACCATTGGTGCCAGCGTCACCGTCTCGTTGAACCAGCCCGGTTCCATCCGCACCTACCGCCTTGCGATCGGCCCCCAACGCCCGTACGCCGCCGCTGCCTCCGTGGGCAGGAGCTATGCGAACTACGTCTGGCGTGGCGTCTTCAAGCGAGGCCTGCTGGCCAAGGGCGGCAAGAGCAACCCGCAGTTCAACGTGGTATCGCCGGCTGAAGATCCGTTTCGCTCGAACGCCGAACTGCTGGCCGACCGGACGGGTCAGGTCTGGGGTGACATCAACACGACCGGCTGCAGCTGGATCAGGACCTGGCTCGGCAATCTCACCGACGGGACCGTCCGCACCTCGCTGCTGAGCGGTACGAAGGTGCTGGGCTCGGTGGACGAGAAGCAGGAGACCGAGACCTGGCTGAACCGCCAGCTCCTCGGCTCGACCAGGACCAGACTTCAGGTGACCGACCTGAAGTCCGGCTACGGCCCCCAGGTAGCAGTGGACGCCTCTCTCCTCTGCACCAACTGAACCTGCTGCGGCGCCTGTCCGATTAGGGTGTGGTCATGATCGGGCTGGTGTCGCAGGGGTACGGCGTAGTCGCCGCGATCGTCGTACTCGGCCTCGGTGGCCTGGTGGGTGCGTTCGCGCTGAATAAAGCACTGACCGTGACGTACCCGACGCCGGACAAGCTCAAGACCTACGAATCCGGCGTCGACCCGGTGGGCGAGGGATGGGCCCAGGTCCACATCAGGTACTACCTGTTCGCCTATCTGTATGTGATCTTCGCGGTCGACGCGGTGTATCTGTTCCCCTGGGCGACGGTCTTCGCCCTGGCCGGCTTCGGCCTCGCCAGCCTGATCGAGATGTTCATCTTCCTAGCCTTCGTCGCCGTCGGCCTCCTCTACGCCTGGCGCAAGGGCATCCTCTCCTGGACCTAGTGGTGCTTCGACCACGACTACGCTCCGTAACAAATAATGGCCGCGCCATCGCTAATTTGTTACAACGCGGTTAAAGTGGCCACTGGGGGATCGGGGAAACGTGGGGTGTGAGGCATGGATTGGCAACTTTGGGTGCCGTTGGTGGTGGTCGCGGTCGTGCTGGTGGTTGTCGTGGTGGTGAAGTTCCGCCGGGCGTCACGAGTGTTCAACCGGATCATCGAGGAGGTACACGAGGGCAGGGCCGATGAGGTCGGCAGACACCGCAGCGAGCGCGGTCGGCGTACTGCGTCACGGAGCGAGCGGGGCTTCGCCAGTTACCCGTCGCACGGTCAGCATCGCTCTCGTGGCCGCCTCTAGATCTCGAAGATAACCACGCTTACTCGAGCAGGCCGTCACGACGAGCAACCGCGGCGGCTTCGGTCCGGCTCCTGACACCGAGTTTGGCGAGGATGTTCGACACGTGCACGCTCACGGTCTTCTCGCTGATGTACAGCTCGCGTGCTAATTGCCGATTGGTCCGTCCCTCGGCCAGCAAAGCCAGCACCTCGGTCTCGCGGGCTGTCAGCGCTGCCGGGCCAACGCCGGCACCTGCGCCACCCAGCTCCGCCAGCAGCGGTTTCGCGTCAAGGTCGCGAGCCACCACCGCAGCCAACTCGGTCTGCTCATGGGCATCCGCGATGCGCCCAGCCGCCCGCAGTGCGGCCGACAGCCGGACCCGCGACCACGCCTGCTCGAAGATGTAGCCATACCCGAACGCATCCACGGCCCGCTCCCAGCTGGCCACGTGTTCCTCGGCCGTCGGTGGGTCGATGTCGGCGAGCCAGCGCAGGCGGTCCCATTCGGCCTCTATCCGGGCCAGCCAGGCGATCGCTTCCACGCCGAGCACGCGCCCCGGTGGCAGACCCTTCTCCGCAGTGGCCTGAGCGGCTTCAACCAGTCCCGCGCCACGTGCCACCAGCTCAGCTGCAGCGGACGGCTCGGTCACGACCCGATGGCTCAGCAGTTCGAGCCCGAGTGAGGAGAACCGGATTCTCGCCATGAACCAAGGTGTCTGGAACACCTCGGTGGCCAGGGCGGAGATATCGGCCAGCAACTTCTCCGCTTCGGCCGGCTGGTCCAGCTGCCGGTAGGCGTCGACGGCGGGGCCCACGCCGAGGATCGGCAGCATTATGTCGATGCTCCACCACTTGCGGAGCTGCTCCAGGTCCTCTGCGACGGACGTGTCACCGCGGCCGCCCCGCACCGCGAGGCCGACACTGCGCAGCGCAGCTTCTGCGGCTATCGGAGTCGTCGCATCCGAGGCGGTGAGTGCGGCTGTGGCTGTAGCTGCTGATCCGTCCCATTCACCCAGCACGAACTGGGTCAGAGCCAGCATCCGTCGCGCATCGAACCCGTACGCCGCCCATTGGCGGCCGAGCTCGGCGGCTCGTTTCCAGGCATGCTCAAGCGCAATCCGGGCGCTGGCGAGGTCGCCCTGGTCGTAATAGTTCGAGCCAAGCAGGTACCGGCTTCGCACCTCGGCGGCGGGGTCACTGGCGAGCTGGGCCCGAACCGCGGCCTCCTCCAGCTGTTTGGCGGCGGTGATCGGGTCGCCGGCGCGGCGGCGGAGCTGAGCCAGCGTGATGCCGGCGTCACCGGCAGCGTCCTCCTGGCCGATCTTCCGGGCGATCTGCAGCGCTTCATGGGCCCAGCGCTCGGCATCGACCGCCCGTCCGAGGGCGTCGGACGACCGGGCGTGCAGGGCGGCGACCTGGGCCCGGAACACACTCGGTGGCTCGTCGGCGGTCAACCGAAGCGCCTGCGAGCTGGCCTCATAGGCCTCCTGGTCCTCATCCACCTGCAGCCCGATGTCGGACAAGGAGAAGAGCAACCGGGCCCGGATCAGGCCGGGCGCATCCGCAGGCAGGTCGGCGAGCGCCTTCCGCAGCAGCTTCAGCGCGCGCGGCTGTTGGGCGGACAAGGCGGCAGCTGTCGCAGTAGCCGCGACCAGCCAGGTCTTGTCGACGGTGCTGTCCGGCGAAGCGTTCGGCATCAGCTCTAGCGCCATCTCGTAGTGCTTCAGGGCCTCCTGCGGCGCAGCCACCGAGATGGCCTCGTCGCCGGCGCGGACCCGGGCCTCAAACGCGGTGGCCAGGTCATGCGACCGGGTGGCGTGCCCGGCCAACTCCGCGGCGGTACCAGCCACCGTCTGATCCTGCAGAGCCTTCGCATACGCGGCGTGCTGGCGAACCCGCTCGCCCGGCAGCAGGTCGTCGTACACGGCCTCGGACAGCAGAGCGTGGCGGAAGTAGTAGCTGGCGTTGCCGGGGTGTTCGAGGACATGGGCATCGATCAGCTCGCGCAGGGCTGTGTCGAGCTCCCGGTCGGGCAGGCCGGCTACAGCGGTGAGAAGCGTGTGCGGCACCCGGCGGCCGGCGACAGCGATCACCCGGGCGACCTGGCGCGCATCATCCGACAGTGGGTCGAGCCGGACCAGTAGCAGATCGGCCAGCTCCGGCGGCACGACGCAGGGATCACCCAGGCTTGCGGCGGCGACCAGTTCCTCGGTGAAGAACGCGTTCCCGCCCGCGCGGTCCAGGATCCGGCGTACCTCGGTTTCCGGCAGCGGCTCGGTGAGCAGCGCGGTCAGCAGGGTGCGGGAGTCGTCGGCGTTCAGCGGGAGCAGGTTGACCCGGCGGACGCGGGGGTTACGGGACCACTCGGCGATCGGGCGGCGCAGCGGGTGCCGCCGGTGCAGGTCGTCACTGCGGTATGACACCAGCAGCGCGATCCGCTGCGAGGTGATCCGGGTCAGCAGGAAGCCGATCAGGTCCCGGGTCGAGTCGTCCGCCCAATGCGTGTCCTCGACGATCAGCAGCAGCGGCGCACTCGCGGACAGCGCCGTCAGCGCGCCCAGTACGGCGTCGAACAGCGCGGCGCGGTCGATCGGGCCGTCCTGCGGAGCAGTCGGGGCACCGATCAGGCGATGGGTCGGCAGCAGCCGGCCGATCGCGGGAAAGTTGGCCAGCACGCTCTCGACCAGGTCGGGATGGTCGCCGGCCAGCCGGCCGAAGATCTCGGTGAACGGCAGATACGGCAGGCCCGCGTCGCCGAAGTCGGTGCAGTGCCCGACCAGTACGTCGAAGCCACGCTCATGCGCACCTGTAGCCACTTCGTCCAGCAGCCGGGTCTTCCCCACGCCTGCGTCGCCGGACAGCAGGATCGCGCCGGCGCGCCTGGTTCTCGCCTCGTCGACGGCGCTGAGCAGGGTGGCCATCTCGGTCGAGCGGCCGACGAGAGGTGTCGAGGTCCAGGGCACGTCGTCCATCTTCGCCCCTCGCACCGACACCAGTCGACGGCCGCCGGGCTGCGGCCCGGCAACCACGGCGGTCACGCGGCTCGCTTGGGTCGCAGCGCCCGGCGTTGGCCGCGGGCAGCGGCCCGGGCGAACTCCCGCTTGATGCGCTCCTGGCGATAGGTGATCTCTGCCTGCGCTGCCTGGGGTGTGAACATGGTTTCCTCCTTCTGCGTTCTTTGACTCGTTGTCGATGGCATCAATCTGCTCGTCTGAGGTGGGACGGCACATCGGAACAACTCCCTATGCCACTCCCTAGGACTCCCTAGATGACTGATTCCAAGGGGCAGTGGTCGTAGGCCAGAGTGATCGTTTGATCGGCTGGCCGGTGTGGTCGTTCCTCGGCCGCGGGGCCGGTTATGGTTCAGACCTTTCCGCCGCGCCGTCTCCGCCCGCCGTGCGTGCGTTTTCCGCCGTGCACCTCGAGCCACGAGCGGGCGATCTCTTCGCGCGTGGCGAACCAGACGCCGTCGAACTCCTTTGCATAATCGATGAACCGGTCGAGCGCGGCCGAGCGGCCCGGCCGGCCGATCACCCGGCAGTGCAGCCCGACCGACATCATCCGTAGATAGCGCTCGGACTCGGCGTACAGCACATCGAACGAGTCGCGCAGGTAGGTCTCAAACTGCTCGGCCGTGGCCATGCCGTTGCCCAGCCAGAACACGATGTCGTTCGCATCGGGCGTGTAGGGAACGACCAGGTGCTGATGGCCCTCGACCTCCGTGAAGTAGGGGACCTCGTCGTTGTACGAGTCCGAGTCGTAAACGAACCCGCCTTCCTCGACGAGCAGCCTGCGCGTCCGCGTGCTCGGTCCATAGCGGCAGTACCAGCCCACGGGCCGCTTCCCGCATACACGCTCGATCGACTCGACCGCGAGTCGAATGTGCTCGCGCTCCTCGTCCTCGCTCAGCCGGAAGACTTCCTCCCACCGGTAGCCGTGGCTGCAGATCTCGTGCCCTTGCCCCGCCGCTGCGCGCGCGACGTCTGGCGCGCGCTCGAGCGCGACCGCGCAAGCGAAGAACGTGCTCTTGACCTCGTGGCGCTTGAAGATGTCGAGGATGCGCCAGACGCCGACTCGGGAGCCGAACTCGTGCATGGTCTCCATCGCAAGGTTCCGGATGTCGGACGGGAACAGATACTGTCCCCACTCCGTGAGTACTTCCTGGTCAGGATCGCCCATTGCGAACGACCTCTCCGATCCCTCCTCGTAATTGACGACGAGCGAGATCGCCAGCCTCTTGCCGTCGGGAAAGCCGGTCGTGGGCCGACTCGCCCCGTAGCCGACCAGGTCGCGTTCGGGCTCACTCATCGGGGCAGCCCCCAGGCCTTGAGGAAGCCGTCGCGCCACTTGTCGCCGTAGCCGACGCCGTACCCGGGCGGAACGCCCGTCTCGTCGACGTTCGAGTCATCGAAGACGCGAAGCGGAATGCCGTAGTCGCCGTCACTGATCGGGGCGACGCCGGTCACCAGACGCATCGCCTGGTCCATCGCCGCGTAGCCGAGGTGGGCCTCGTTCTCACCGACGATCATCTCGACCGTGTCACCCGTCTGGATCATGCGAAGGATCCCCGGCGTGCCGTTGAAAGTCGCGACCTTGACCCTGGTAATCCCGCCGCCAAGCTGGATTGCAGGGACTACGAACTGTGACATTGCGTCGTACAACGGAAAGACGTAGTTGAGATCGGGGTTCGACGAGACTTCCGTCTGTGTCGTCGTCCCGATCTTCGTCCCCCACTGGGAGAGCGGGACGTTCACGAACCTCGTCTTGCAACCGTCCCCGCAGTACCTATCGAACTCACCCTGGGCGGCCCTGCTGTTGATGTCGCCCGCGATCAGCTCGTTCGAGGTGATCACGAGGACGTTCGCGTGGCATCTTGTCTCCTTGATGATCCAGTCCGCATCGAGCCGCGCGGCCTCGGCGTACGGCTGGCCGACGTGTGCGGCCGTGTTCGGCTCCGCGCTCTGGGTCAGA
>JAWWOY010000487.1:0-2843 GCA_033851195.1 Kribbellaceae bacterium
CTGGGCGGATCCACTCCTCCAGGTCCAGGTACTCGTCGAACTGCGTCACCCCGGCGACGTCCACCAGCCCTACCCTGCCAGCCCGGCCACGGGACCCGCACCGGATTTTCAGCCGCCTGCGTCGCAGCCGGGGCCGCTCCCGCACTCACCCGCCGCATGCCCGCAGAACAAGAGGGCGACTAGAGCCAAAACCCCGGCGCAAAGGTTTTCGAGTCCGCTTGACTGGTTCAGTGAAGGAACCCTCACTGGACCAGTCAACCTCTCCGACAGGGTGTTGCGATCGTGAGTGATGTCGGGAGTTAGATGCCGATCCGGCCCCGGGGTACTCGAGCATCCCGGGAAACACCTGCTACCTCGGAACGTCCTTAACTACGGATTAGGAAATCCCGATGAGGTTGATCTTGCTGGGGTCGGCGTACTTCGCGTGGGGCTTCGAGCTGGCGGGGTACGGCACCGGACCGCGCCGAACTCGGCCGGAGATAGGTCCCGCCCTTTCGAGCCCCGACTGCGCGCTCAGCTGACGGCAGCGCCGAACCACTTGGGCAGCTGGTCGAGCAGATCCTGCTGGTCTTCACCGACCCACGCCACGTGGCCGTCCGGCCGCAGCAGCGCCGCGGACACGTCCAGTTCCTCGCTGACGTCGACGACGTGGTCGACCCGATCCGCCCAGTCCGTCACCGAGAGCCGGCCGGTCTGGTCGAGCAGTAGCCCGCGGCCGGCGTGCATCAGCCCGTAGAGGTGTCCCTGCTTCAGCTCCACGTCCCGCAGCCGCCGGCCGAGCAGTTCATGCCCCTCGCCGAAGTCGTAGCGGATCCCGATCGACATGATCTTCTCGATCAGGTACCGGTTCACGTCCTCGAAGTCCATCAGGTCCGACACGAGCCGGCGGACTGCCTGGGGACCCGGCTCGATGGCCATCAGCACCGTCTGCGCACGGGTGTTGTCCAGGACGTCGGCGGCCACCGGGTGCCGTTCGGTGTGGTAGCTGTCCAGCAGCCCCTCCGGTGCCCAGCCGTTGACCTCGGCGGCAAGTTTCCAGCCGAGGTTGAACGCGTCCTGGACGCCGAGGTTGAGCCCCTGCCCGCCGAGCGGCGGGTGGACGTGGGCCGCGTCGCCAGCCAGCAGCACCCGGCCGGTCCGGTAGCGCTCGGCCAGCCGGGTGGCGTCACCGAAGCGCGAGAGCCAGCGCGGTGAGTGCGCGCCGAAGTCGGTGCCGGCGGTCACCTGCAACTGCTGCTTGAGCTCCTCGAAGGTCGGTGGGACTCTGGGGTCCTCGGCCACACCGTCGGCGGGTGCGACGATGCGGTACACCCCGTCCCCGAGGGGCATGGCGCCGAACCGCAGTTGGGTCTTGCGGACTTCGGTCATCACGGCGGTGATGGTCTCCTGCGGCGCGGTCAACGACACCTCGCCCAGCAGCGTCTCGACCGTGGCAGGCTCGCCGGGGAAGCCGACGCCGAGAAGCTTGCGCACCGTACTGCGGCCGCCGTCGCAGCCGACGAGGTAGCGCGAGCGCAGCTGCGTGCCGTCGGCCAGCTCGACCGTCACCGCGTCCTCGTCCTGGTTCAGCCCGACCAGTTCGCAGCCGCGCCGGATCTCGGCGCCGACCTCGGTGGCGTGCTCGGCCAGCAGACGGTCGGTGACAGGCTGCGGGACGCCGAGGGTGTACGGATGTGCGGTGTCCAGCCGCTCAGGCGACGGCTTGGGGATGCCGGCGAAGAAACCGTACTGACCGCCGATCGGGTACTGCGTGCCGGCCGCGAGGAACCGCTCCAGCAGACCGCGTTGGTCCATCACCTCGGCGGTGCGCGCGTGCATGCCGAGCGAGCGGACAATCGGCGATGGCTCCGTGTCCCTCTCCAGCACGACCGCCTGTACGCCGTGCAGCCGCAACTCGGCGGCCAGCATCAAGCCGGTCGGTCCGCCGCCGGCAATGATCACGTCAATCATGAAAATCCCCCAGTTCAACAAGATTGCATTTCGGCCAACTGCTCCGCGCAATCCGGCGGTTCGACGTCCCACGAGACCCACACGTCGACAACAACACCCGCATTGAGCGACTCCCATTTCCCGTAGATTCTGGCTTCGACGGATGATTATTCGGCACAAATAGGGGCTTGCGGCAAGCCCCCCACTGCGCTATAACTTAGGAGTGGCAAGGAGTGGGCAACCTCCTTGCCTTTGTTTTTTGTCTTCCGCTGTGGACAGACACGCTCCTCCCGAAGCGGTGACGCGCCGCGTACCGCGATGCCGCGGCCAGCTGACCTGGAAAGCCCGCCCCGGTGCAGAGTTCCCCGAACCACCAGGAACATCGCACATTCGAGGCATCGGTCGGGAGGGGTATGTTGAGCGACGATCAGCGGGAGTTGCTGGACGGCCGAATCGAGTCCGCGGTTGACGAGGCGGTGGCGTAGTCACTCGGCCCGTTTCCGGGCGGGGCCGGTCGGCAGTCGAGGTAGGCGTCAAGTGCGACGGCGCCGGTGAGCATGGCGCGGCTCTTGGCCGAGAGGCGGGCACGCCAGTCGCGGAGCATGGTCTCGAGCGGCGCGATGCCTCCGGCGGAACGGACCTGGGCGATCAGCGGGGCGATCTGCTCCAGCAGGTACCCACCTCGTCTGAGCTGGTGAGCCAGTAGGGCGTCGCGTACGTCGGCCGCGCTGTAGACCCGATAGCCCGTCTGCGGGTCACGGCGCGGCTGGACCAAGCCAACGCGTTCCCACTTGCGCAGCGTGGCCGGGCGAATGCCGAGCCTTCTCGCCAGGGGGCCGACGAACATCTCGCGGCGTTCCTGCGGTACGGGCTCGAGGTCACGAACAGCGGCCTCGACCGACTGGAGGGTGCGG
>JAWWOY010000508.1:0-2867 GCA_033851195.1 Kribbellaceae bacterium
ACGGCCGTCGAGGAGGACTGGCACCGGATGCTGCAGCTGCACCGGGATTTCTCCGCCGCGGTCGAGGCGGCCGGCGCCCAGGTGCTGAGCGGTGAAGGGCTGGAGCGGGCCGCGACGGCGACCACCGTCGAGAAGTCTGGCGAAGGGGAGCCGCTGATCACCGATGGTCCTTTCATCGAAACCAAAGAGGCGCTCGGCGGTTTCTACGTGGTCGAGTGCAAGGACCTCGACCAGGCCCTGGAGCTGGCCCGGAGCTGTCCGGGCGCGAAGATCGAGGTCCGCCCGGTGCTGAAGCTCTAGTGTCACGGGACACTAATGGGGGCCGCTGGCGGCTGGCCGCCGTGACGGCTGCTCGAACCGCATGACGCCGTCGTCGACCCGGCCGAGCCGTAGCGCTACCAGGTCGCGCGGGTAGTTCTGCCGCAACCGCCAGGGACCACTGGAGCCCTGGCGGGGCAGGATGCTCGCTGCGCGCTGGATGTAACCCGACGAGAGATCGACGACGGGCCGGGCGGTGGCCGCGGAGGCGGAGGGGTCTGTGCGCGGCACGCAGATGCTCAGGCCGAGGCGGTCCAGGTGGTTCAGCAACCGGCAGACGTACTGCGAGGTCAGGTCGGACCGCAGCGTCCAGGAGTTGTTGGTGTAGCCGATGCACCAGGCCAGGTTCGGGACGCCACTGAGCATCATGCCCTTGTAGACGAAGGTGTCGGAGGGGTCGACCCGGCTGCCATCGACGGTCAGTTCGATGTTGCCGAGCGCCACCATCTTCAACCCGGTCGCCGTCACCACCAGATCGGCCTGCAGGTCCGCGCCGGAGGCAAGCCGGATCCCGTCCGGCGTGAAGGTCTCCACCTGGTCCGTGACGATGCTCGCCGTACCGTCCCGCAACACCTCGAACAGATCGGCGTCGGGCACCAGACACAGCCGCTGGTCCCACGGCTTATAGCTCGGTTTGAAGTGCGGATCGAGCGGGATCGAGGCGGGCAACTGCTTCGCGACCCCGCTGCTTAAGAGCCGCGCGGCCAGGTCTGGCCACCGCCGGAACGCCTGGTAGGTCAGCGTGCTGAGCGCGACGTTCTTGCCCCGGATGAGCCGGTGTGCCAGCTTGCCGGGCAGGATCGCGCGCAGCCGGTCCGACACGACGTCCTTGGCCGGCCGGGACGCGATGTAGCTGGGGGAGCGCTGCAGCATCGTCACATGCGCGGCCTCACCTGCCATTGCCGGCACCAGCGTCACCGCCGTAGCGCCACTACCGATCACCACCACCCGCTTGCCGCTGTAGTCGAGGTCCTGCGGCCACTCCTGCGGGTGTACGACGCGGCCGCGGAACTCGTCCAGCCCTGCGAACTCCACTGTGTGCCCGGACTCGTAACTGTAGTAACCGCTGCAGACGTACAGGAAAGAACAGGTGTAGGTCTCGCTGTCGGTCTCGACCGTCCAGAGCGCCTCGCTCGACGACCACGACGCGCGTACCACGCGTTGGCGGAAGCGGATCTGCCGGTCGATCCCGTAGGTGGTCGCCGTCTCGCGCAGGTAGCTGAGAATGGCCGGGCCGTCGGCGATTGCCTTCGGGTCCTTCCACGGGTGGAAGGGGAAGCCGAGGGTGAACATGTCCGAGTCGGACCTGATGCCCGGGTAGCGGAACAGATCCCAGGTGCCACCGATGTCCTCCCGCGCCTCCAGTACGGCGTACGTGCGGCCGGGGGACTGGGTCTGGAGTCGGTAGGCGGCACCGATGCCGGAGAGGCCGGCACCGACGATCAGCACATCAAGGTGTTCCACAGAGCCTCCTGCCGGGCACCGAGCGTGAAATGTCATCACCAGGGTAGTTCTCGGTCGGCGTTGTCGATTCCTTCCCCGGCCGTTCGTCAGCAAGATGTCAGTAAACCCCAAGACCAAGGGAGCCAGAGATGGCGCAGTACATGTTCCTGTTGTTCGACTCCGAGGACTGGTACGACCAGGTCACGACGGAGGAGTGGCAGCGCCAGATGAAGTTGCACACCGCCTTCGCCGAAGCGGTCGCGGCGGCCGGTGCCAGCATCCTCGGCGGTGCCGCGTTGCTGCCGTCCGCCACCGCCAGCACCGTGAAGCAGGGCGACGGCGCCGGACCACTCGTCACCGACGGCCCGTTCATCGAGACCAAGGAGGCGCTCGGCGGCTTCTACCTGCTCGACTGCAAGGACCGCGAGCAGGCGCTTGAACTGGCGAAGATCTGTCCGTCCGGCAACATCGAGGTCCGTCCGGTGATGGACACCTCGACCGACACCCCGTCGGTGTGACCCGGGAGTGAACGAGGCGCGTGACGTAGCGCGCCTGGTGGACGAGGCGCACCGTGCCCACTGGTCCACGGTGCTCGCCTCGACCGTCCGGCTGACCCGGGACCTCGATCTGGCCGAGGACTGCACCCAGGACGCGTTCGTCCGGGCTCTGCAGACCTGGGCGGACGAGGTCCCGGCGAATCCGGCGGGCTGGCTGACCACGGTCGCCCGCCGGTTCGCGCTGGACCGGTTGCGCCGCGAGACCACCTTGCGGCGCAAGTTGCCGTTGCTGGTGGAGGACGCTGCCGAGGAGGACGGCGACCAGCCGGCCGATCCGCTCCGGCTGGTGTTCACCTGCTGCCACCCGGCGCTCGCTCGCGACTCCCAGGTGGCGCTGACCCTGCGGCTGATCTGTGGTCTGACCACACGTGAGGTGGCGGCTGGGATGTTGATCAGCGAGACGACGGCTGCGGCCCGGATCACCCGGGCGAAGAAGAAGATCGCCGCCGCGGGCATCCCGTACCGGATCCCGTCCGACGACGAACTGCCTGCGCGGCTGGACGTCGTACTGACGGTGGTTCAGCTGGCTTACACGGCTGGGCATGTGGC
>JAWWOY010000521.1:0-14340 GCA_033851195.1 Kribbellaceae bacterium
TCGCTGTCCCTACGCCTGAGATCTCAGTCGATGGACGCTCTCGGCGACCATTTGACTACCACGAGTAGCCTCGTTTGTGTAGACACAGTTCGATACAATTCGACACAGTTGGAACACAGCTGTGTTACCAAATGAAGAAGGTGTGCAGTGGGGGACACGGGGAAAATTCTTTCGGCTGCGGTGGCTGTCACGGTCGCCGGCGCGGCGATAGTGAGCGGGACGCCATGGGGTTCAGCGTCAGCGCGTGGGCCTGACGGCATGGCCCTGATGGCTCAGGAGGTGTCAACCGGTGCCTCGACCGCGGCCGCTACGGCGTATGGGCAGGCAGGAGCGCCGGCTTGCACGGGCGTGGCGATCGGGGTGGCACAGGAGGCACAGTCCGTGATCGCGCGTTATCCCGCCGGCACCGCCTTCTGCTTCTCTGCAGGCGTCCATCGAGTAACACGCACGATCAACCCGGGGGCAGGTACTTCGCTCGGCAGTAGCGCTGGCGCCGTGCTGACTGGATCAAGACGGTTGTCGACCTGGGCGGCGAACAGCGGCGACTGGAAGGCCACCGGCGTGCTTCCCGCCGCCTACGGGCTGACCGGCCAATGTGAAGACAATGTGGCGAACATCTGCTATCTGCGCGAGCAGATCTTCCAGGACGGCATTCACCTTCGCCGGGTCGCGACCCGTGCCCTGGTCGTGCCAGGCACTTTCTATGGCGACTACGCGGCCAATGCGGTCTATGTCGGTACCAACCCGGGGACCCATGCGATGGAGATCTCGAGGACCAACACTGCGATCTCGTCCAGCGCGGCCAACGTCAAGGTGCGTGGCCTCGCCATCGAACACTTCGCCAGCGCATCACAGGCCGGCGCGGTGATGGCAGGCCCGGGCTGGCAGGTGCAGTACAACGACATCCGGGACAACCACGCAGTGGGTGTGATGCTGGTCAACGCGGACAACGCGATGCTGGGCATGAACTTCATCCGCCGCAACGGCCAACTCGGTGCCGGGCAGTACAGCACCGTCAACGGCAGGATCACCGAGAACTACGTCAACAACAACAACACCGACGGTTACTGGATCGCGGACTGGGAGTCCGGCGGCATCAAGACCACCTGGTCCAACGGAGGTAGCGTCACCAACAACCAGATCTGGGCCAATCTCGGAGTCGGCCTGTGGAGCGACGCCTACGACGACACCCGGACATTCTCCGGCAACCACATCGAGAACAACGCCGCGTGCGGGATCCGGTTCGAGATCGGCCGCAACGGTGTCATCGCGAGCAATACCGTCATCCGCAACGGCTACGGCACTCACCGTGCCTCGGGCACCTCGCTGTGGGACGGCGCCGGGATCAACGTCAACACCTCGTCGAACGTGCAGGTCCGCAGTAACTACATCGCCGGGAACGTCAATGGCGTCTCCGTCCAGTCCCGGACCCGCGGGAGCGGACCGTGGGGGCTCAACGTGCTCCGCGACGTCCTCGTTTCGAACAACACGATCTCGATGAGAGCCGGTACGCAGGCCACCGGGATGGTGCAGAACGGGGGCTCCCTGCTGCCGGCCGGCGAGTTGGTGTTCAAGTACAACGCTTACCTCGTCGAGAGTCTCACCGCGAAGCACTTCCAGCGGTTCGGTACCTGGTCCACCTCGACCACGTGGCCGAAAACCGGTAATGACGTGGGCAGCACCTACAAGGTGATGTAACCCCGGTCAGCCGGACCGCCCTTCGGCTCTGACAGTCGGTTCACAAGGTGATGACAGCTACCGCGACCGCCGACCGCGGTAGTTGTCATTTCCCCCGGCCCCCTGCGGGCAACAGTCCGGCCAACTGGTCGACCAGGAGAGCTCGGAACACCGGATGATCGCGCAAATCCGGCCCAAACACGGCTTCGACCCCGAGCAGCGCCTCGACCAGCTCCACCGGCCGGTGCCCGACCCCGTCAACCGCAGCACGCAGGGTCGGCGCGAGCGGATCGTCGAGCGGCAGTTCCCGCCCGTTCGCATCCAAACCGATGGCGACGTACACCATCCACGCCGCGACGGCGAGCGACGCCAGCCGCGGCTCCGCGCCGACGGCGAGCCGGTCTCGCACGGTCCCGAGCAGCCGGACCGGAAGCTTGACCGAGCCGTCCATCGCGACCTGAGCTGTCCGGTGCTTCAGCGCCGGGTTCGCGAAGCGCTCCAGCACCCTCGCCCCGTACGCCGTCAGATCAAGGCCCTCGGGTGGCGTCAGGGTGGGCACCACATCAGCCGTCATCAGCTCAGTGGCCAGCGCGGCCAACTGCTCGTCGCGGACAGCCTCGGCGATCGTCTCGTACCCGCGCAGCCCGCCGAGGTAGGCGAGCATCGAGTGGGTCGCATTCAGCATCCGGAGCTTCGCCTGCTCCCAGGGCGCGACATCGCCGGTGAACACGGCGCCGGCCTTCTCCCACCCGGGCCGGGCACCGGCGAAGTCGTCCTCGATCACCCACTGGATGAAAGGCTCCGCCACCACGACCGCCTCGTCCCGTACGCCGCCGAGCAGTTGCTGGGCCTCGTCCCGGTCGGCGTCGGTGGTGGCCGGCACGATCCGGTCGACCATGCTCGCCGGGAACCTCGCCGCATCGAGCTGAGCCGCGAGTCGATCCCCGGTGCGGACACCGGTCCGGACCTCGACGTGGCCGGAGGACAAGGCAGCTGCGTAGTCCTCCATCAGCCGGCGCAGAAAGGGCCCGTTGGCCACCAAGTTGTCGCAGGACACGACAGTCAGCGGTCCAGCCCCCGTCTCTGCCCGGCGGACCAGTCCGGCTGCGAGCTGACCAACCACAGTTCGCGGCGGGCGCCCGGCCAGGTCAGCCTGGATCTCCTGATCCGTCAGGTCGAGGCCGCCCGTCGCAGCCGCCCGATACCCCTTCTCTGTCACGGTCAGCGTCACTACTGCGACGTCGGGATCAGCAATCCGCGCCACCACCGCGTCCGGGTCCTCTGGTGCGCAGAGCACTTCGCGAACGCTGCCGATCACCTGGATCGTTGGTGACGCACGACCTCTCTCCAGCACCGAATAGAGGCCGTCCTGCGGCGCGAGCTGGTCCCGCACGGTCGCGGACCGCTGGCTCACGCCGCAGATCCCCCACCTCGTCTCGCCGGTGGTGAGCGCGGCCTGCTCGGTGAAGACGGCCTGATGCGCGCGGTGAAAGGCGCCCAGGCCCAGATGCACGATGCCCACGGTGAGATCCCGGGGGTCAATCGCAGGAGTAGCTGGCAGGTTCGCCAGGTTCAGTCGCGCCGTCATGCCCTTACCTCCGTTGCTCCCTTTGCCGGATTGGCGGCCACGCCGGTGGAGCCGCGCACCATCAACTCGACCGGCAGTTCGCCGCGGGTGCTGATGGAGGCCGGGTCGGGCTCCGCCAGCACGGCGAGCAACAACTCCACCGCGACCCGGCCGGCCTGTTGCTTCGGCAGCCGGACGGTAGTCAGGGCGGGATGGGCCATCCGGGACATGGCGATGTCGTCGATGCCGACCACACTCAGATCGTCGGGCACCGAGATGCCGCGTGCATGCAGTCGGGCCAGCAGCCCGACCGCGACCAGGTCGTTGTAGGCGATCACTGCGGTGGCGCCGGAGGCGACGACCTGGTCGGCCGCCGCCATGCCGCCGTCGTAATGCGGTGGGAAGTGGCCTACCGAGATCAGCTCCAGCCCCTGCGCGCCGGTCGCCGCCCACAGCCCGCGGGCCCGCTCGCCACTGGACCAGGAGGTCTCGGGCCCGCCCACCCAGGCGATCCGCCGGTGGCCGAGCGCGGCCAGGTGGGCGACCGCCTGCCGCATGCCGCCGGCGTTGTCGAAGGTGACCGCGGGGATCCCCTCGACCAGCCGGTTCACCAGTACGACGGTGGCCTCCTGCGCGATGGCCTCCAACTCGCCGACGCCGGCTCGGGGCGAACAGAGGATCAGCCCGTCGACCTGCTTGGCCAGCGCTCGCACCAGCCCGACCTCAGCCGCGGCATCCTCGTCGGAATCGGCGAGGAAGACCGCCACGTCGGACGCGCGGGCCCGGGCCTGCACACCCTTCACAACGCTGGGGAAGAACGGGTTACCCAGATCCGGCACGACCAGGCCGATGTTGCCGGTGCGCCCGGTGATCAGGCCGCGGGCGGCCTTGTTCGGCGCATACCCGAGCGCATCAGCGGCGGACTGCACGCGGGCCCGGGTGGCCGAGTTCACCACCTGGGGCATCGACAGCGCTCGGGAGACGGTGGAGGCGGAGACCCCGGCCAGGCGGGCGACATCGCGGATCGTCGCAGTCACATCCACCACCCCAGTTCCATCGTCGGCTCGTCGGGTGACGGCCTTCGTTGAGTCTGCAATCGATTGCGGACCTGTGTCAACTGTACGAGGTCGAACTCAAATCGCTGGGACGCTTTCCGTTATTTTCAAGGCTTGTGTCGGCATCGGATCCCTGCAATCCTTTGCGGACGCGTTGCAGTCGACCACTTCACGGAGGACCCATGCCGAAGGCTCTGCACCCCCACCCGGACCGTGCCCTGCCCGCCGGCGAAGCCCGGGCGGTGGCCCGGCGTATCCATGCGTCCGTCCGGGATCTGCCGCTGCTCTGCCTGCACGGCCATGTCGACGCCGCGCTGTTCGCGCAGGACGAACCGTTCGGCAACCCGGCCGACCTGCTGGTGGTGCCGGACCACTACGTCACCCGGATGTTGATCTCGCAGGGCGTCTCGCCGGACAAGCTGGGCCTCCCCCGACTCGACGGCACCCGTACCGCCGAGCCTAGGGAGATCTGGCGCGAGTTCTGCTCGCGCTGGCACCTGTTCCTCGGCACCCCGAGCCGGTACTGGCTGGAGCACGAGTTCGCCGAGGTGCTCGGCCTGACTATCGCGCCCTCGGCCGAGACCGCCGACCAGCTGTACGACGAGATCGCCGGCCGCCTCGCGGAGGCCGAGTTCCGCCCACGTGCCCTGCTGGACCGGTTCCGCATCGAGATCATCTCCACCACCGACGCCGCCACCGACGACCTGTCCCAGCACGCGAAGGTCGCGGCCGACCTGCCCGGCCGGGTGATCCCCACCTTCCGTCCCGATGCGCTGGTCCATCTCGACCGGCCCGGCTGGAGCGACCTGACTCGCAAACTTGGCGAGCTCGCCGGCGCCGACACCACGTCGTACGACGGGTATCTGCAGGCCCTGCGGCAACGGCGCCGGGCATTCCTGGCGGCGGGTGCGCGCGCGACGGATCACGGTCACCTCAGCGCGGCCGCGGTGCCGCTCGACGACGTGACCGCCCGGCGGATCTACACCACCGCGCAACGCGGTGAGGTGTCAGCAGCCGACGCGGCGGCCTTCGCCGGACACATGCTGTTCCAGCTGGCCGAGATGTCTGCCGAGGACGGGCTCGTCATGCAACTCCACCCCGGTGTGCTGCGCGACCACGACCCCACCATCCAGGCGACATACGGACCGGACCAGGGGCACGACATCCCGGTCGCAGCCGAGTTCACCCGGTCACTGCGGCCGCTGCTCGAGCGGTTCGGCCACGCCGAAGAGTTCAGGATGGTGCTGTTCACCGTCGACGAGACCGTCTACTCCCGCGAGCTGGCTCCCCTGGCCGGCGTCTATCCGAGCGTCAGGCTGGGCGCGCCGTGGTGGTTCCTGGACAGCCCGGACGGCATGCGCCGGTTCCGCGAACTGGTCACCGAGACGGCCGGCTTCTACAACACGTCCGGCTTCGTCGATGACACCCGCGCCTTCCTGTCCATCCCGGCACGGCACGACCTGGCCCGCCGGATCGACGCCGGCTACCTGGCCAAACTGGTGGTCGAGCACCGCCTGGAAGAAGACGACGCCTTCTCGGTAGCCCAGGACCTTGCCTACAACCTCGCCGCCGACACCTACCGCTCCCCCACCCACTGACCCCACGCCCTGACCCCTGACCCCACCCCGCTGCCACCTGACGCCGACCCGCTGCCGCTGATCGGTGCCCAATAGCAGGCTGCCTCACCGATAGCGTGATACAACCTGCTACTGGCCAAATAGGCCGCTATCGGCATGGGGGATGGATGAGACGCGGACTTGCTCCGGTCGTGGGCGCGAGCCTGCTGGTTGTTGCTGTTGCTGTGCTCGCCGGTTGTTCCGATGCCCCGGACAAACAGACAGGAACGCCCGGGCCCACCGGCGCCATTCCGATCCCGACCGGCGCTCCGCCGGCTGCGTCTATCACGCTGGGGCCGACCGGTCCCGCTAGCGCACCCGGGTGCCAGGGTGTCCCCATCACCCCCCGGCAGGACGCCCAGCGGGTGATCGACGAGAACCCAGCCAACACGACCTTCTGCTTCACCAAGGGCTTGCACCGAATCACCCGGCCGCTTCGCCCGGCGGCAGGCGCGATCCTGGCCAGCGGCGAAGGTGCCGTGCTGACTGGCTCGGTCCAGCTAGCCGGCTGGCAGCGAGACGGCGGGGACTGGGTGGTTCGTGGCGCGTTGCCGGCGCCGTACGAGGGCAAGGGCAAGTGTGAGGACGAGCGCACCAACCCCTGCCAACTCGGCGAACAAGTCTTCGCCGACGGGCAGCACGTCACCCGGGTGACTGCACACGACCAACTCAAGCCCGGCACATTCTTCGCCGACTACACCACCAATGCCGTGTACGTCGCGGACAACCCCGCGGGCCGATCGATCGAGATGTCGCGGACCGCCACCGCGATCGAGTCCGGCACGCCGGATATCACCGTTCGCGGCCTGACCATCGAGCATTTCGCCAGCAAGCCCCAAGGTGGGGCGCTCCAGGTCGGCGCCGGCTGGAAGGTGATCAGCAACGAGGTCCGCTGGAACCACGCGGTCGGGGTGATGGTGATCAACGGCGACCGGGCGGTGTTGAGCCGGAACACGGTGGCCGACAACGGCCAGCTCGGCATCGGTCAGTACAGCTCGGCGGACGTCAGGATCACCGAGAACCTGGTCACCCGGAACAACACCGACGGCTTCTGGATCGCCGACTGGGAGTCCGGCGGGATCAAGTCCACCCGGTCGTCCGGTGAGGTGGCCGGCAACGACATCGTGGCCAACCGGGGCGTCGGGATCTGGAGCGACGTCGCCGAGTACGACCGGCACATCACCGGCAACCGGGTCCGGGCCAACGCAGCGGACGGGATCCGGTACGAGATCAGCTACCAGGCCGTGATCGAGAAGAACGTTGTCGAGGGCAACGGCTTTGGCACCGGCCGGGGGTCCGGGCCGAGCCTGTGGGACGGCGGCGGCATCAACGTGAACACCTCCGCCGGCGTCCAGGTGGTCGGCAACCTGGTGCAGGGCAACCGCAACGGCATCGCGATCCAGTCCCGAACCCGTGGCGACGGACCACGGGGGCGGTACGTGCTGAGCGACGTACTGGTCGAGGCCAACCAGGTCGTGATGGACGCTCAGACGGCCAGCACCGGCGTGGTGGAGAACAAAGGCTCCCCCACGGCCGACGGCGCCGTCCGGTTCAGCCGGAACAGTTACCGGCTCGACAAGCCGGGCGCGGAACGGTTCGCCTGGCGGGGCCGGACGATGACCTGGACCCAGTGGCAGGCCGCCGGCTTCGACCGCGACAGCAGCTATAGCTAATGTCCTCTGGCTAAGGTCCCGAAGGTCCGGCTCGGGCTCTGAACCTCAGGCGGTCGGAGTCGCAGACGGCCGCCGCGACCAGCAGGTGCAGGGTCATCGAGCTGAGGTCGGACAGGCCGCTCTCGTTCAGCGAAGCCGCCGTGACGTACCCCATCAACATGACACCGCAAGCCCGTACGTACGGCGTCGGGGCCCGCAGCACCGACACCCAGGCCACGATCATGGCGACGCCCACGATCGTCACCGCCAGCAGACCGGTTTCCCAGTAGAGGCTCAGCCAGCTGTTGTCGATCGCCATCACGTCGATGTTGCCCTCACCGCGGGTCAGCAGGACCCGCTTGTTGCCGAGGCCGTGGCCGATGATGGCGGTCTGCAACGAAACGTGCTCGTCCACGATGTACTGCCAACTGGTGGTCCGGCCGCTGAGGGAGTTGATCTGCTTGGTGCTCTGACCGCGCAGCAGCCAGGTTTGCAAGGACGGGATCGAGACGAAGAGCAGGCCGATCAGCCCTGGCACGAGCAGCGTCAGCAGCCGCCCGAACCAGGTCTTCCGGGTCAGGAAGAGCGCGAGCACCAGTCCGAACGCCACGGCCGCGGCTGAGGTCCGGGTCTTGCTCAGGGCGACCAGGATGGTGCCGGTGGCAATCACCGCGCCGGCCGGCAGGACCGGCAGCCGACGCGCCAACAGGGCGATCAGCGCGAGCCCGGCCATGATGGCACCGACCTCACCGACCCTGGGCGGCAACATCGGGACGATGACGCCCTGCAGCCGGAAGCCAGTGCCTAACGAGGTGAGTGGGCGCCAGGCTTCGGACGGCCGGTAGACAACACTCAACACCACGGTCAACCCGAGCAGCACGTGCGCAATCAGGTGAGCGCGGATCAGCCGCTCAGGCCGCTGGATGAGCGGTCGCCAGAGCAGGAACAGCATCAGCAGGCCGATCAGCATTCGCAGCAGCCGGGTCAGCGGACCGAGCGGCTCCGCCAGCAGGAATGTGGTGGCAGCCGCGAACAGCACATAGACGATGTACACGTTCGTGGCCGGACTGATCCGGGTGCGGAAGCCAGGCTTGGTCGCGGCCAGCGCGATCAGGAAGATCGCCCCCAGCAGCACCCCCTTGAGCATGCTGTTGGTCGACTCGGTCGTACCTTGCGGCGTCGCTACCCGCGCAGACCACGGCTGTACGCCGAGGACCAGCAGGCACCACAACACCATCCAGAGCCAGCTCGGATCTACCCGCTCTGGCGAGGTGGTGCCCGGCACGGGCGGTGCCGTCAGGGTCATGGCGGACCCGTCAGCGGTTGGCCGCGGCGGCTTCGTCGCGCCCCGGCCCGAGCGCGAAGTTGTGCGGGATGCCGAGCGTCTCGTCGTGCTGTGACGCGCCCGTCAGGATGACACCGACCACCGGAGCACCGGCGAAGGCGAGGGCCGCCGTCAGCCGGGTGACATCGGTCTCCTTGTCGTGGCCGATCTGGATCACGAGCACACAGCCGTCGACGGCCGCGGCCAGCGGGGTGACGCCGTGGGCGCCCACCGCCGCGGGACCGTTGATGACGACCGAGTAGCCGGGCGGCAGGTCCGCGACGATGCCCGGCACCAGCGACGGGGCGATGGCCGTGGCCGACTCCTCCCGGCTCAGGCCGGATGGCAGTACATAGAGGTTGGCGACCGTGCCGGGCCGGAACAGCTTGCGGGCCCGTGCTGCGCGGGTAGCGGCCGGCTCGGTGACCAGGTCGGTGAGCCCCTCGTGAGCGGAGACGCGGGACCGCACCGGGATGGTGTACAGATCGGCGAGCACCAGCAACGTCTCCCGACCGTCGCGGGCGCTGGCCTCGGCCATCGCCAGTGCCACACCGGCCGAGTTCCGCGTCGGCGTGGCTGACAACACCAGCAGCGCACCGCTGCCACTACCGATCCCCCGCGGGTTGAGTTCACGACGGGCCAGCGCACCGCTGGCCTCCGCTCCCAGCGCTGTGACTTCGGCCGGCGGCAGATCCGTAGACGCGCGGTTCCAGGAGCGGCGTCGCCCGACGGACGCGGTGATGACTGGCGCGCCGCTCGCGCGGGCGGCCTGGTCGCGGGTCAGGACGTAGGGGCTCAGGTGCGTGCGGACCAGCGCCAGCCCGAAGCCGAGCACCAGCCCGAGAATGGCTCCGACGGTGATGTCGCGCCCGACCAGCGGCGAGGAGGTCGCGGTGCCCTTCGTTGCCGGTGTCACCAATTGGCTGCTGGCGCCAACACCGGAGATCGCTTTGCGCATCGCCGAGGCATCGTCAGCAGCCTGGCGTGCCTCGGTAGCGAGACCGACCCGCTGGTCGCGCAGCGCGGCCGCAGTCTGGGTATCGCCCTTGCTGACAGCCTCGCTGATCTGGCTGACCAGGGTCTTGGACTGAGCGGTGGCAGTCCTGGACCTGTCCTGCGCCTGGCTGGCCAGCGTGGTCAGCAGACCCTTGGCCTCGGCACTGCGCCGGGCCAGGTAGATCTGGCCGACCGCGTTGGCCCGTCGCGCTGCCTCACTGGCGGTCGGCCCGTCGATGGTGATCAGGTACGCGTTGTCGGTCACGGCCTTGACCCGGGTCACCGAGGCGAGCGCCTGTACGGACTCGTCGGAGGTCGGCAGGTCGAGCGATTTGGCCACCTCGCGGAGCAGCGCCGGGCTGGCCATCACGCGAGCCTGGGTGTCGGCCGGCAGGTCCAGGCCCAGCGGGCCCGTCTTGTCGGCGCCGCTCGGTAGCGCGCCGACCAGGGCCGGCGGCACGGCAGGGCCGACCACCACCTGGCTGGACGCGGTCCAGCGGGTGGTCTGCGACAGGGAAAACACAGCCGCACCGACGACACCCAGCAGGATGCAGCCGACGATCAGCCCCCTGTGCCGCAGCAGCGCCTGTGCCGTCTCGCGCCAGACCACTGTTCCCGGTTCCATTCCGGTCCCCCCAATCACTGCCGCAGGACAGGATATAGGCAAGTCTGCGACCTCGGACCGTTTCCGGGTGTGGCGCCCAAGGTCGACGTTCCCGTCGGCTGTCACGTTCACGAACGGATCACGGTTGTTGCGAATTAAACAAAGTCAGTCAAGTCACCCCGATCCAGGCTGGTCAAGCTCCATTTTCTGTGGCCTACTTCTCTGGGGGAAATCTCGGGGGATCTTGGGGGATCCACGAAAAGTCACAATGGCGCCTGGATGGCGCCTGTCCGAGGGGGGACACCGCAGGATGAAGAAGAGATGGCTATTCGCGCGCCTTGGAGTACTGGGCGTGCTGTTGGCGACCACACTGGCGCCGACACCCGCGCAGAGCATCAGTGCCTCGCTCTCAGCGCTCGACAGTCCGGTCTGGCAGACCAACGCAAGTGTCCAGAGCATCACCGTCGCGGCCGGCAAGGCCTACGTCGGCGGTCGGTTCACCAGCGTTCGCCCGCCGGGCTCGCCGCTGGGCAGCAACGAGGTGGGCCAGGCCTATCTGGCCGCTTTCGACAGCACCACCGGCGCCCTGGTCGCCTCGTTCAACCCGGTGCTCGACGGCCAGGTCTACGCAGTGGCCGCCTCGGCGGACGGCTCGCGGATCTTCGTCGGTGGTGACTTCACCACCGTCAACGGCATCACCCGGAACCGGATCGCCGCGTTCGACACCGCCACCGGTGCGCTGGTCGCCGACTGGAAGCCGTCAGTCTCCTTCCGGGTCAAGACCATCTCCGTGGCCGGCAGCACCGTCTACTTCGGCGGCTCGTTCGGCCTGGTGAACGGACAGGACCGGCTCCGGCTCGCTGCCGTCTCCGCCGACCTCGGCACACTGTTGCCCTGGGCACCTTCCGTCAATGGCGACGTGTACGCCGTGGACGTGGCCGACAACGGCACCAAGGTGTACGCCGGCGGCCAGTTCAGCACAGTCAACGGCACCAACCAGAACACCGTCTCCAGCATCGACCCGGTCACCGGCGCGGTGCTGCCGTTCCCGGCCGCGTCGGCGGTCCCGCCGCCGAACGGGACCTGCACCACCCGGGTGAAGACGATCGACACGAGTGGCGACAAGGTCTACTTCGGCAACGGCGGTGACGGCGCGGGCTGCTTCGACGGCACCTGGGCGGCGGACGTCGCGACCGGCGCGCTGATCTGGAAGAACACCTGCCTGGGCGCCACCGAGGCCATCAAGGTCGTCAACGGCTGGCTCTACAAGGGTTCGCACGCGCACGACTGCGTCAACGGCGGCGCCGGCGGCTACCCCCAGGGAGCCGGCTACCGCTTCCTGCTGACCGAGTCCCTGGCCAACGGAGCGCTCGGCCCCTGGTACCCGAACACCAACGCCGGTCCGCCCACCGAGGTCGGCCCGCTGGCGTTCGCGACCGGCGGATCGGACCTCTGGGTCGGTGGCGACTTCACCCTCACGAACGGCGTCGGCCAGCAGGGGCTGACCCACTTCACGAACGCAGGCCCGGGTGCCGCTCCGGCCAAGCCGGCCAAGCTGTTGCCGTACAGCGTCCAGCCGGGGGTCGTGCAGATCCACTTCCCGACGGTCGTGGACAACGACGACACCACGCTGACCTACCGGCTGTTGAAGGGCTTCAGCAACACCACGATTGCGACCTGGACCATCAAGTCGACGTTCTGGGACCGACCGTGGCTGCACTACACCGACACTGCCGTGACACCCGGTGAAGTGACGAATTACCGGGTCGAGGTGACAGACGGCTCCACGACGCTCCGGGGCAACTACTCCGACCCGATCACGGTGGCGACCGCCAAGTCGACGGCGTACGACCAGATCGTCAACTCCGACGGTCCGCAGGCTTACTGGCGGCTCGGTGAGCCGGTCGGCACGACCCTCTCGGTCGACTCCTCCGGGCAGAGCAACAACGGCACGTTCTCCGGCGTCACGCTCGGCACCAGCGGTGCAATTGCGGGCAACACCGCGGCCACCATGGGCAGCGCCGGCCGGATGGTCGGCGAGAAGGCGTACAGCATGCCGCAGCAGTTCACCGTCGAGGCCTGGTTCAAGCAGAGCATCCTCAAGGGTGGCCGGATCATCGGCTTCGGCAACGCCAAGACCGGCACCAGCGGGGTCTCGGACCGGATGCTCTACGTCCGCAGCAACGGCCAGGTCACCTTCGGCATCAACGACGGCAGCCAGCGGACCGTCAACAGCTCGTCGGGCCTGAACAACAGCCAGTGGCACCACGTCGTCGGCAGCTACGACAACGGGGCGATGAAGCTGTACGTCGACGGCGTGCTGGCGGGTAGCCAGACCATCGGCCAGGCGTCGCTGTACTACGGCTGGTGGCGGATCGGCAACGACACCACGAGCGGCTGGTCCGGCGGTGGGGCGACCCAGACCGGGATGGTGATCGACGAGGCGACGGTGTATCCGTACGCACTCACCGCCGGCCAGGTTCTCGCCCACTACTCCGCACGCTGAACCGATAAAAAAAGCGAACTATTGCACAAAGTGATAACGCTGGCGGGAGGTTGCCTTCCGGTAACCTCCCGCCACCGCTAATCTTCGCGTGCTAAGGCCGCTCAGCCAGTCTGAAGGAAGTACATGAAGAAGCTCGTGCTCCTACTCGTCACAGCCGCCGCCGTTCTGGCAGCGGCCCTGATCCCAGCCGGCCCGCCAGTCGCTGCTGCCGGGCCGGGATTCGCCTCTGCCGTGTCCGCCGTCAGGCAGAATTCCTGGCAGACCAACGGCAGCGTGAACGCCGTTGCCATCGCCGGGGACAATGTCTACATCGGGGGGCTCTTCACCAGAGTTCGCCCCCCGGGCAAGCCCGCCGGTCAGGGCGAGGCGGTACGCACCTATCTCGCCTCGTTCAGCCGCACCAGCGGCAATGCCAGCAGCTTCAAGCCTGTCCTGGACGGCGCCGTCTGGAGCATCGCGGTCTCCTTGGACGGCAAGTGGGTCGTCGTCGGCGGTGACTTCACCACGGTCAACGGCCTGCCCCGCCACCGGATCGCGATGTTCAGCACCGCTACCGGCGCGCTGACGAGCTTCAGCCCCTCCGTGGCCTACCGGGTCAAGGCCGTGGCCATCTATGGCAACAGCGTCTTCTTCGGCGGCTCGTTCGGCACCGTCAGCGGCGTGACCCGCAACCGGCTTGCGGCAGTTGCCCTGAGCACCGGCAAGTTGCTTCCCTGGAACCCGAACGCGGACGACGATGTGTACGCCATCGACGTCGCGGACGACGGCAGCAAGGTCTTCGCCGGTGGTCCGTTCGCGAAGATCGGCGGCGTCAGCCACTACTCGCTGGTGGCCCTGAACAACTCGACCGGCGCGGCCCTGCCGTTCCCAGCCGCCTCGGCCATCCCTACGCCGACCCTCACCTGCACGACCCGGGTGAAGGACATCGACACCAACGGCGCGAATGTGTACGTCTCCAACGGTGGTGACGGGAAGGGCTGTTACGACGGCACGCTCGCGGCGAACATCTCCACCGGCAAGCTGATCTGGCAGAACAAGTGCCTGGGCGCCACCGAAGCGATCAAGAGCATTGGTGGCTGGCTGTACAAGGGATCGCACGCGCACGACTGCAGTTCGGCCGGTAGCTTCCCAGAGGGCACCGGCACGCACTACCTGCTGGTGCAGAGCGCCACCAACGGCGCCATCGGGCCCTGGTTCCCGACCACCGACGCCGGCGGCACCACCAAGGTCGGCCCGCTGGCGATGGCCTCGAGCGGCACCGACCTGTGGGTCGGCGGCGACTTCAGCAACGTCAACGGAGTGGGCCAGCAGGGCATCACCCGGTTCACCAACGCAACCGGGGG